>JAYVMJ010000219.1:0-2853 GCA_043759025.1 Verrucomicrobiota bacterium
GGTCTGACTTGTCACATACGGCGAAGTGCCAAAGGTGGCGGGCTCGCTGACCCACTGCGCAGTCGCGGCGTTGAAGTAGTTGAGATTGTAGGTGCCGGACACGCCGGAGAGTGGCGGAGTGTAACCGGGCGTGTACCCCGTCGCGCCGGAGGGACCGACGTAATAAATGTAATTGGGGCGGCCGATCGCGGCGCCGTTGGTGTAGTTGAGCGCACCGGGCGTGAGCCAGACGTGATTGGGATCAATGATCGCTTCACGATAGCGGAAGGTTCCCGCCGTGACTTTGTGCCACTCGTAGTTGGCGCCGAACTGATGTTGACCCAGCCAACCGGTCCAGCCGGCGCGTTTGCTGAGATCGAAGCTGTAGGTCAATGCGGCTTGCTGGGCATCGTTGTATTCGGGCAAGCGGTAGATCGATGGTTCGATCGTGCTGATGTAAGGACGGAGGTAATAGGGATTCGCTCGGCCATCGAGCAGGTTTTGGTTCACGTCCACCTGCAGCGTCGGCGGGTTGGTGATGTTGCGATTGAACTGCGTGGAATCCTCCAGATGCCAGGCGGCGCGGAAATAAAGGTTCTCGATGATCTTTTGCGAAAACTCGGCGGTGTAGATCGCGGCTTTATCGTAGTTCCAGTTGGTTGGAACGGCGTTGACCGAGGTCCAATCATAGAGCGACTGATTGGAAATTCCGGGCACGGTGTAGAGAATGTTTCCGTTCACCGTTCCGCGCATGATGGCGGAGCCGGAGGAAATCATGCGGGGATTTCCGCCGACGCTGTTGTTGGGATTATTTCCCGCGGTGCTTTTGCGATTAACTTCCCAAAGCTGCGCTTGCCCGTTGTCGATGTACATCGTCGGGCGCGTGTAGGTGGTGGTGTTAACGTAGAGTCCCGCTGGAAATCCGGTGTTGTCGGCCGTGGCCGGCAACACGGTCTGAACGCCGTTGACGGTCGCGGTGTACGTGAGTGGATTCCACGTGGGCCGGCCGGCGTTGATCCATTCGGTGACGCCGTCCTTGGGCGTCAGTGAATTGGGTGCTTGCCGATCCTCCCGATAGTATTCCGCCTTCGCGGTGAAAAGCGTGTTCTTGAACGGGCTGAAGGCCAGCGCGCCAAACACCCGCTTCGTGCGATCGTAAGACGGCTTCTGTTTGAACTCGGTTTCGGCGTCGAGAACGGCGACGCGCAGAGCAAGTTTGTCCTGCCAAAGAACGGTGTTGAGGTTGAGGCTGCTGCGAAACCCGCCGTTGTCGTCGACGCGGAACTGCACCTTCCCGCCCGAGCGCGTGAGATTGGCGGGAGTTGTATTCGTGTTTATCGTGCCGGAAGGACTGCCCAAACCGGCGACAGTGGAGTTTGATCCGCGGGTGATTTCGACCGAATCGATATTATAGGTGTCGATCGGGATTCGCGCGGTGTGGGTGAAATAGTCGTAGGTGATGTTTGGCGCCGAAATGCCACGCACGCGGGTCGCGACTGCCGGCCCGCCGGAAGAGGACGTCCCGCCCTGAATGACGTCGGTCGCTCCCGACACGGTGTTGATTGGCGTGTAGTTACTGATGCCCTCGGTGTTCGATTCGTACTTGAAGATGTCATTGATATCGACCGCAGCGGTGTCGTCCAGTTGTTGCTTCGTGATCACCGTGATCGAGGCACCGAGATCCTGCACCTTGGAGTTGAGGCGGGTGCCGGAAAGCGTGTTGGACGCGAAATACCCATTTTGCTTGGAAGCATCGACCAGAAAGGGCGAAAACGTGATCACATCATCTTTTTCCGGTTTATCCGTGGTGACAACAGGGACCTTCGCCGCTGGAGATGGATCGCTCGCGGAATCTGCCGCGCGGGCTGACAGCAGGGAAATAAAACAAAGCGACGCTGATAACAGAGAGCGAAGCCGGTTCGGGGACACGTTTGCGGGGAGGTGGGTCATAGTCTGGCGGTTTTTTTGGGGGGGGAGAAAAAGAAAGTTCGCGGCCTTGGCCGCTCCGTAACCTTCGCCGAATGGTGCGCGCGGAGGTCGAAACTGAGTGAACGGAAAGGTTCATTCGCTGGCGATGGAGCGGGGTTTGGCGGGGAAGGGACTTACCGATGCGAGAGGCGATACCATAGTTGAAAACGCGCGCTCCCACATCACCCTTTGGGGTGATTCGGCATTAAAAAGTCGCTCGATCTGAGCGGAACTCTTTCTCTTCCTCGTTCGCTTTCCCCCTTTGTCTAAACCGCGTGAGTCTGTTTCCCCGAAATTCCAAAATTATATTTTGCCTCGGACTTCTTGCAGGATGTCTTTGCGCGGGCGCAGAGATCATGCCGGCGAGTCCGGGGAAACGCGCGGTAAAAAATCCCGCGGATGGTTTTGTCGAGCGGAGCTGGCTCGTCGACGAAGGCCTCCCGCACAATGTCGTGAATCGCACCGTGCAGGACGCAGCGGGATATCTCTGGATCGCCACGGGTGCCGGTCTGACGCGATTCGATGGACGGGATTTCAAATTGTTTCCGCTGCCGCTGCGGCCGCCCGGGGGGAATAGCAATATTCGCGAGTTGGTGGTCGACGAACCCTCGTCGTTGCTGATGCTTCCGGCGAGCGGTGGAGTGGTCCGGTTTCGAGATGGACTTTTTGAAGCGCTGGCGTTGCCGGCGGAGGCAAAGGGCCGGAGCCTCGTTGATCTCTTTGTGGAACCCAACGGGGTTGTCTGGATCGGCGCGGAAAATGACACCGTCATGCGCTGGGATGGCGCTAAAATGATCACGTTTGGGGCGAAGGATGGGCTGAATCGTCGCGGCAATCGATTTTCCTTCGCCCGCGATGGGGAGGGCCGCGTTTGGGTGGCGGGCGGTGATTTTGTCGGCAGCTATC
>JAYVMJ010000220.1:0-2811 GCA_043759025.1 Verrucomicrobiota bacterium
CAGCCGGAGCTGGACAATTCCGCTAAAAAGATACGAGCACACCTGCAAAAACGCCCCAAACAACAGCGCCGCCGTGCCTTCACGCCGTCCCCTGATTACATCAATGGCGAATTGCTCGAATTCATCGAACTTATGACGGAGCCAGCGGTTGGGCATGAACAAGTTTGGCTTTGACGATAGGAGATGGGCGGTTGTGAGTCTTGTGCTAGTCGTTGGTTTTGCGACATGCAACACCGGCGTCATACAATCCTACTCATGAGCTATAAACTTTTCATCCCCGGCCCAATCGCCGTCTCCGAGAAAACCCTGCAGGCAATGGCGCAGCCCATGATCGGGCATCGTAGCGCTGATTTTGTGGCGCTCTACCAATCGCTCACGCCACAGCTTCAGGCTCTCTTTTACACCAAGGACCCGGTTTACCTGAGCACGAGCAGCGCGTGGGGCGTAATGGAAGGTTCGCTCCGGAATGTGGTGAAGAAAAAGGCGCTCTGCTGCATGAACGGCGCGTTTGCCGACAAGTGGCTCGACGTGGCCAAACGCTGCGGAATTGACGCCGCCGGCCTGAAATTCGAATGGGGCCAGCCGGTCGATCCCGTGGCGCTGCGCAAGGAACTTTCCACCGGAGCTTACGACGCGGTGACGATCATCCACAATGAGACCTCATGCGGTTGCATGAGCGACCTCCCGGCCTTGATGGCCGTGCTGCGCGATTTCCCGGAAGTCATCAGCATCGTCGATACGATCAGTTCGTTCAGCGTGCTCCCGATCAAGAAGGACGAACTCGGCATCGACGTCATGATCACCGGTTCGCAGAAGGCACTCGCGTTGCCGCCCGGGCTTTCGATCTTCTCGGTTTCGAAACGCGCCCTCGATCGCGCGGCCACCGTCACCGGTCGCGGCTACTACTTCGATTTTCTGGAATTCCAGAAAAACCACGAAGCCGGCATGACGCCGAGCACGCCGGTGATTCCGTTGATCTACGCGCTCAAATCCAAGTTGGAAGACATCAAGGCCGAGGGCGTCGAAGTGCGCTACGCCCGTCACGCGCGCTTGAACAAACTCGTTCGCGACTGGGCCTTCGCGAGAGGCTTCACGCTATTCCCGAAGGAAGGCGCCGGTTCGATTTCGTTGAATTGCTTCAACAACAACCTCAAGGTCGACCTCGCGGCGCTGAACAAGGCATTGAAAGCCAAGCACGGCATGGTCATCGACGGCGGCTACGGTAAGCTGAAGGGCTTGGCGTTCCGCATCTCGAACATGGGCGACGAAACCGACGAGTCGATGGCGGTTCTGCTCAAAGCGCTGGATTCCGTGCTCGCCGAGCTCCCGAAGAGCGCGAGCTGATTCGTTTCGATCGATTCCCTTTCATCAAGAACGCACGGTAAAAACGTGCGGTTTTTTTGCGCCGGAATTCTGCCCTTTGGCGACCATTTCGCGAGTTCGTCCGATCGGATCTTCCGCAGGTCGCGCGCTTGCCTCGCAACGCAGCGCGGCAAGCGCGGCAAGCGCGGCAAGCGCGGTACCAAGGTAGTTCAATTCTGCCGATGAATTCAGGTTGCCCGGCCGCCGATTTCAGGAGGGAATGGCCACCCTGGCTCCATTGTCAGACGGAATTCCGAAATGGGCCGGAATTTTGCACTTCAACCACCGCACTTCAGGAACAAATCTCCCATGCGTTTCCTCTTCATCGTCATTCTGCTTTTTATTGGCGGCACCGCTAAAGCCGACGGGACTGATTCGTACGAGCTCAGGAAATTACGGGCGTTTAACGCTGCGAGCAAACACCAGTCCGACGCCGAACCTGCCCTCAAAGCACTTTTGCACGAACGCCCGTCGGACACCGCTGTGTTGATCACCTTGGGCGGCGTCGTCAGCGACCGGGCCAGACAGCTTGAACTCGGCCCCACTCGTAAGGGCTTAATGAAAGAGGCAAGAACCTATTACCTGAGCGCACGGGAACACGGCCTCAACGATCCACTGATCACGACGGCGCTGGCGGCGATCAGCGAGGACGGAACTGAATCGATTGATCATTTCTCAGAGAATGCAGCGGTCGATCGCGCCATGAAAGAAGCCGAGGAAGCGTTTGGCCGTCATCAAATTGACCGCGCCATCGACGGCTATCATGCCGTGCTCAAGCTCCAACCAACGAACTATCGCGCGACGTTGAATCTCGGTGACGCGTATTTTTCCAGTAACCGCTACGCTGAGGCGGTGGCCTGGTTTCAAAAAGCCATCGCACTCGAACCGAATATCGAAACCGCCTATCGTTATTGCGGTGACGCGTTGCTGAGGCTTGGCCGCAAAGACGACGCTCTCGACCAATATTTATCCGCCGTCATCGCCGAGCCCTACAGCGGCTATCCCTGGCGGGGTTTGCAGTCGGGAGTGCAGGTTTTTCTCCTTAAACCAGTGCCAGCAGCGCCAGACATTCCCGTAGCAAAAATGGTGGAAGGAGCGAAAGGCCCTGAAATCCAACTCAGCACCCCCAGCGATCCCTTGCAGTTAAGCTATTCCATCGCCCGCGTCGCGTGGCGCGACAAAAACGGCAGCAAACGATTCCCAACCGGCACCGAGCACCGGCAAACCCTCGAGGAGGAAGTCGACGCACTTCAGACCATGCTGACCGTTTATTCCGAATTAAAATCCACGAAACAACCATCGAAGGCTCTGGAACTATCTCATTCGAGGGAAACCTCCTTGGATGAACTGGCCGAAATAAATTCCGCCGGATTGCTTGAGGCTCACGTTTTGTTTTTCCGCGCCAATAAAGATATCGCTCAGGATTATGCGGCTTATCGCGTAAAAAAC
>JAYVMJ010000221.1:0-6443 GCA_043759025.1 Verrucomicrobiota bacterium
TTGTAGAGTTTGGGACCTTCGAGGGTGTTCCAATTGGGAATCGTATTTGCGTCGACAATGACTTCGCCGGAGTCGAGCAGGGTTTTCCCGTCGGCACTGAGTTTGTGCAGCGTGAGAAGATTGGAGATGCCCGCGCGGCTTTTCGCCCAACCGTGGACCAGATAGAGCTGGCCGTCGTCGTCCCAGAATGGACAGGGATCAATCAGGCCACGTCCGGACTTGATCAAGATCGGAGCTGTCCACTCGCCGGCGGGGTCCGTGGCAGTGGTGAGGTAGATCCCAAAATCCGGATCGGGATAGGTGATCCAGAATTTTCCGCCGTGAAAACGAATGGCCGGCGCCCACACGCCCTGACCGTGGCGCGGTTTGGAGAAGTGGTCGACCGGCGGCTGCTGCGCGAAGACGTGATTGATGATCGTCCAATTGACCAAGTCCTTCGAGTGCAGGATGGGCAACCCCGGTGCGGTGAGAAAACTCGACGAGACGAGATAGTAGTCGTCGCCGACCCGTACGGCGTCGGGGTCGGAGTAGTCGGCGAACAGTACCGGATTCTGGTAAGTGCCGTCGCCGCGATCCGGTATCCACGGAGAAGGGATGGCCGTTTCTGCGCTACGGACCGGCAGGGGCGTGAGGCAGGCAAGCATAAGGCATGGATAGGAAAGCAGCTTTGGATTCAGCATGGCGTTTGAAGATAATTGGGATCACTGCGTTTTGGATCGGGAGATGAAAATTGACATATTCACAGGTGACCACGCGCTGCGAAATAGGCTTTCGGGGGTAAACGCACGCCTGTTTTTTCTCGGACATCCGGTCGTTTAGCGAGGCATCAAAGGTGCTTTTTTTGGCGACTTTTGTGCGATTTTTGGCGAACTCATTTCTGGTCATGGCGCTTATTTCCCGCAAACCTCATTCACGTCCCCAACCTGTCCGCCGCAGCGTGTTGCTCGCGCAGGTGTGGTGGGAGGACCGGGTGTTGCGCGGCGTGGCGGATTACGCCGCAAAACACAATTGGGAGCTGCAATGCCGGATGCACTGGACGCACCAGTTGCCGGCGCCGGGCGAATGGCGGGGCGATGGGATTATCGCTTTCGCCGGAGTCTCGAAAAACATGCGGCGCAGCAGTCAGCGGCTCGCGCGTTTCGTCCGGTCCGCCCGCGTCCCGGTGGTGGAAACCCAGCTCTTCGGGAATTTGGTCAATGCGCCCAAAGTCATCATCGCCAACGACGAGGTGGGCGCGATGGCGGCCGACTATTTTCTCGGGTTGAATTTCAAGCATTTCGGTTTCGTGGTCTTCGACGAAAACCCACTCGAACAAAGCCGGCAGCGGGCGTTTCAACGGGCGGTGGAAAGAGCGGGCGAGAAATTTCACGCGCTGACCCTCCGTAGTCTGGCCCGTCAGTTGCCAACCCTGCCGCGGCCGATGGCCCTGCTCGCCATGAACGACCCGAATGCGTTGAAGGTCATTCAACTTTGCCGGGACGCCGGCGCAGCGGTGCCGGAGGAGTTTGCCATCATGGGAGTCGATGACACGGAGATTATCTGCGACCTCGCTGCGGTTCCACTGAGCAGCATCAACTGCAATTACGAGCATCAGGGCTATGAAGCCGCGGCGCTGCTTGATCGCCTCATGAAGGGTGAACGCAAACCATCGACTCCGACCGTGATTCCCTTGCGCGGGATTACCGTCCGGCGCTCAACCGACGTGGTGGCGATTCCCGATCTGGCGACGGCGCGGGTGTTGCGACACCTTCGCGACCACTATCGCGAACGCCGCAGCATCCAGGAAATCGTCACCGGACTCGCCGTGCCGATGCGTCGCGTGCACACTCATTTCCGCACGCACGTTGGGCGAACGATGTTGGAAGAACTCACACGACTCCGGGTCGAAAACGCCAAAAAACTTTTGCGAAACGGGAAATCAAAATCGGAGACCATCGGAATCGAAAGTGGCTTTTCCAACCGCTTTCACTTCGTCCAGGCATTTAAGCGCGTGACGGGGAAAACACCGCGGGAATTTCGCAAGGAAATTGGAACGGATTTTAACCGCTAATCCTATTTCTTTGCCGGAGTGATCCGCCAGAGGGTCCCGTTGGCGTCATCACTGACGAGCAGCGCGCCGTCGTGGGCCACGGTCACGCCGACCGGGCGTCCCCATACGTGGCCGTCGTCGACAACAAATCCCGTCATGAAATCCTCATATTCTCCCGTTGCTTCGTCACTCTTCAAATGCACGCGGATTACCTTGCTCCCCGTACGTCCGGTGCGGTTCCAGGAACCGTGCAATGCCGCGAAAATATCCCCGCGATACTTTTTCGGAAAAGCAGCGGTGCCTTTGATCGTTGTTGGATAGAATGTGAGCTGCAGCGAGGCCGAGTGCGCTTGGAGCGGCACATCGGGCACGATCGCCTTGCTGGCAAGATCCGGACGTTTGCCGGCGTGGCGGGGATCCTCGTGATTGCCGAAGTAGTACCAAGGCCAGCCATAGAACCCGCCTTCTTGAATATGCGAAATGTAATCCGGCACAAGATCGTCGCCGAGGCCGTCGCGTTCATTCGTCGACACCCACAATTTACCGGTGTCCGGTTGAATGGAAAGACCCACTGCGTTGCGGATGCCCGCGGCAAAAATTTTAAGATCCTTTCCTTCTGGGTCGTACACCAGCACGTCGGCACGATCGGTCTCCGCGCCCCAGCCAGCTCCCAGCGTGGTGGATTTTTCCCACGCCTTAATTTCTGCCGGGGATTTATCCGCGAGACCTTCCGCCACGTTCGAACCGGAACCAACGGAAACAAACAGCCGTTTTCCATCGTCCGAAAATACGACGTCCCGGGTGGAGTGTCCGCCTTTGCTGTCGGTCAATTTCGACACGATGGTTTCAGCCGGACCGGTCGCCTTGAGGTCACCGTTGTGATAAGGAAAACGAACCACCGAATTGACATTACCGACGTAGACCCACTTGGGTTCGCCCTCTACTGGATAGAACGCGATGCCGAACGGTCCCGAGAGGCTTTCGGCAAAAACGGAGTTTTCCGTCGGTGCGTCGGCGCCATCGGGTGCGCGCAGGACGCGAATCCGTCCCTGTCGTGTTTCGGCAATAAAAATATCCCCATTGGGAGCGGTGCGCAGCAGGCGCGGGCCGGAAAGATCCGACGCGAATAATTTGACCTGAAACCCCATCGGCACGGCCGGACTTGCGCCAGCAGGGCGATCCACGGTTTTTGGGGAATTCCCCGCCGACGCGGTGGCGTAAGGCGCAGGTAGCTTGGTTAAATCGATTCGGTGAACATTGCCTGGAGCATCATTTTCCCAGTCGCCTGCGGTTCGCGGATGCGGAGTTGGGTTTTTTGTCACGGAAGGAGCGATCGCTTTCAGCGTGGCGAGGTAGGCGATTAAATCCTGTCGGTCCGTGGCGTTGGGCGTGGGGACAACCATATCCGTCCCGGGAACGATCGTGGTGGGGGAAGCGAGGAATTTATCGAGGGTGGCCGCATCCCACGTTAGGTGCGACGCGGTCAGCGCCTTGGTGTAGCCGAAACTGGAAAGCGAACCGGCCGGACGTCCGACGACGCCCGCCAGCAATGGTCCTTGTCCGGCTTGAGGCCGGGTGGCATCGCCGGTCGAATGGCAAATCGCGCAGCTTTGTTGAAAAATAATTTTCCCTTGCTCGGTATCGCCGGCCGCATTTGCGGTGACGAGCAAGAGAGGGACAATCAGGACAGAAACGAGCGGAGCGGACAATAAGCGCATGGTGAAACGGAGTTAAGGCGAAGAATCGAAAAAATATAGTCGAGAAACCAAATTCGTAAAATTCATAATGCGGAATGCTTGGGCGCGCCCGACGGATCCGCCGTGATTGCGCCGGGCGATTCAACGTGGTTTATCCGGCCATTTTGATGCGTCCATTTTTGCAGGCCGATTTCGTGCGCGTGTTTCAGGGCCTTGAATAGTTCCGGTGCGGCGCGCCGTTGCAGCATGAGATCGGTCACGCCACTGGCGTCGCAGTTGTAGAGCTTTGCGTAGCCCTTGTAATGTCGGGGTTCGCCGATGATGCGCGAATAGCCCTCGGGTTGTGAAACGGGCCGGCGGTCGAGCGCAATAAAACTGTAAGGCAGACTGCGCAGGTCGATGCCGGCGCGCCGGCCGAATTTAACCCAGTTGGAATCCGCGTAGATGTTGACCGGCGGGCTCGCGAAAAAATGACACCAATGGCGTTCATTGCCGGGCGCGAGCACGCCGCATGAATTTTGATGCGTGCACGGAGCGACGACGGTGAGACCAGAGTTGCGCAGTTTTCCCCGCCAACCACCCAGCGTGCGGCTGACGTCGTGCGTGCCCGGCTCGACCCAGAGAATGCTTTCCGCACGAGCGCAGAGCGCGGTCAACTGCGCGCGGGCGATTTCATCCAGTTCATTGAGCACGTGACTGATCACGAGCAAATCGATCGGGGCATCGCCTTCGAGCAACCGGTAATCGGCGCGGATTACCGACAAATTTGGAAACTGGCGCTGGCCGTGATGCTCGGCGAAATCCATGGCCAGGGCCGAATGGTCGTGAACGGCCAGTTGGGCGAAATGATCCGGCCCGAAAAAATCCAGCACGCGCCGCCCGGCGATGCCGCTGCCACAACCCCAGTCAAGAATCGTGGCCGCTTTCGGCGGCGTCCAATCGCGAGTTTTTAATTCGCGCAGCACCGCATCCCATTTCCAACCGATGCGCTCTCCATACGTGAAATCGTAACACTCCAGATCGGTGATCGTATGCCAGTATGGACCTTCGGCCGCGGAGCCGGAGATGAATTTTTCGCGCAGACGATCGAGGATTTCCCAGTCAAGTGTTTCCCAATTCATGGCGGGTTCCGGTGCGTTGGGTTAATTTGACCACGGGTTTCACGGATGGGCATCGGATCGGAACGTGAGAAATGACGATACATCATGCATTGAATGAGGTGGAACCCGGCCTCCGGACGGGTTGGCGCAATGCACGCCGGAGGGAAACCCGCCCGGAGGTCGGGTTCCACCGTTCGGAAAATGCCGTTGGAATTGAAATGCAGAGGTAAACACGGGAATCGTTTTGGCTACAGAACGAATCCAAGATGCCGGGCCAGCGCCTGCGTTTTGATGCCGTAGAATGCGGCCAACTCGCGCACCTTCACCGCAGCTTCTTCTGTGCGGGCGGCGGGTCCCCGGCGTTTCGTGGCGGCGATCATGATGTTTTTGGCCGTGTGTTCCGTGGAGATAAATTCAAAGACCTTGGTCTCGTAGCCGGTCCATTCCAAGAGCAACGCCCGCAGCGCATCGGTGGCGAATTCCGCGTGGCGCTCCTGAAAAATACCGTGCTTCAACGCAGGCGCGAGAACCGCGGCCGGCTTGAGTTGGCTGCGGAGTTCCTTCTGGCAACACGGCGCAACCACGATCAAGGCCGCTCCGGCTTGCACGCCTTGAACGATCGCATCGTCGGTGGCCGTGTCACACGCGTGCAGCGCGATCAAGACGTCGAGCGTGGTGAATGCCGCGGACTGAATGGTCCCGGCGGCGAAGGACAGTCGTGTGCAGTGAGCTGACTGTGCAATGTCGTGGCATTTCTGGACCAGCTCCGGGCGAGCCTCGATGCCGGCGACATTTGCAGCGCGCGATTCAACGCGGTTAAAAAAATCATGGGTGGCAAAGGTCAGGTAGCCTTTGCCGCAACCCATGTCGGCAATTTCAATGGGCCGGCTCGCCGGCAGATCTGTGACTGCGGCGAGGTGGCTGAGGAATTCGACGAACTTATGGATCTGCCGATGTTTGTCGGCCATGCCTTCGCGCACGGTGCCGCTCGGCGTCGTGACGCCGAGCGCTTGCAGCCAGGCTTGGCTCTCCGGTGGCAGCAGGCGGCTTTTTTTTCGATCATGGCTTTCGTCCACTTTCTCCACGGTGGCCGGGCCATGAGTCAATTGCGGTTCGCCCTTTTTGTTGTACTCGAGTTGGGTCGTTCTCGCGGCGGTAAACAAATGGGCGCTGTGAAAATCGGTGCCGATCAAACCGCCCAGTTCGGTTAGAGCGATGCCGACAAGATGGTTTTTGGTGATGTCCTGACGTTCATGACGCCACAGAAATGAAAGGTGGGGTTCGCCGCGCAAACTCACCGGCCGCACCATGAGGTTGCGGAGCGTCTTGTCGGTGCCGCGTGCTTTGCCGAGCGTTAGCCGCAGGAAACTACCGTCGCGCACGCTGGTGGTGAGTTCGGCCAAAAAGACTTCGCGGGGAGTGGAAACCGTCATTCGTCCGACATGATAGCGAAATCCCCGGCATGGCGAGCCGGGATGCACTGGCATTCAACACGACGACGGTAGGGGCGGTTGCCCTCAACCGCCCGCGACGGGATGCATGGCGTTCGGCTTGGATTGGAATTGTGGGAGCGAGCTTGCTCGCGACTCAGGATGTGCGGTGTCGCGAGCAAGCTCG
>JAYVMJ010000222.1:0-9496 GCA_043759025.1 Verrucomicrobiota bacterium
GGTCAATGTATAGTTTCCGCTGCCAACAGCGGGCCAGGAAATCTGGAAAGGCGCAGTGTTCGCCTCACCGATTTTTTCGGTACCGTTGAAGAACTCCACTTTCGAGACGGTGCCGTCGGCATCACTGGCGGAAGCGGTGATGTCGATAGTCGCGGGACCAGCCACAACGGATCCGGTGGCAGGTGCGATGATCGATACGCTTGGGGGTTGGTTGGGATTGATGACAGTCACGGCCGCAACACCGGTCGCGCCGCTCGCGCCGAGATTGTCGTAAGCTCGAGCCGAGAAGGAATAGGAACCGGCGGTGAGTGCTCCGGTGGTAAAGTTGTAGGGTGCGCCGGAGCTTTGGCCGATCAGCGTGGGGCCTTGATAGAAATCGACGTGCGCGATTGTGCCGTCACTGTCCGTTGCGTTAACGGAAATTGTGACAGTCGCAGGTGCGGTCAGCGTTGCACCGTCCACCGGGGACGTGAGGGACGCGGCGGGAGGAACATTCGCCACGACGATAACAGGCAGAATCGCAGAATCCGTGGCCGAATCCGAGTCGTCAGTCGCCCGGACGAGATAGGAATAATTTCCGGGGGGCAAGGAGGAGATATCAAAGTGGTATGGGGCGGTCGAAGTCTCCCCGATTTTAACGCCGTCCTGAAAAAATTCCACCTTGGTCACATTTCCGCCGCTGTCGGAGGCTGCTATTTGAAGAGTAAAACTCGCCGGGGAAATAAACGACGCGTTGGCGGCCGGAGCGGTGATGCTGACCGTCGGCGGACGATTCACATGATTCACCGTGAACGTAATCGTCGCCGGTGCGGAAAATAATTCTCCATCATAAACCTTATAGACGAGGGTATCGGGCCCGTTGTAGCTCGCAGCGGGCACGTAGGTAACATTTGGCAGCGTTCCTGAAATCGTGCCATGAGTCGGTCCGGAAATGATGCTGAAAGTCAGCACCGAACTGTCGATGTCGGTCGCCGCCAGCGTTAAGGAGGTCGAAGTATTTTCGTCCAATGCGCTGGCGGCGGGATACGAGATCGGGGCATCGTTCACCGGCGTCACGGTGAGCTGCACGGTGGCAGGGGCCGATTGCAGCGAACCATCGCCGATAATGAATGTGAAGGAGTCGGCGCCGCTGAAGTCCCGGGCTGGCGTGTAGACAAAGGTGGTCGCGGTCGCACCGGGCACCAGCGCGCCGTGACTCGGCTGAGTGACGATCGCACAGCTGAGCGCGTCGCCATCAGGATCCGAACCGGTGAGCGTCACGGTGACCGGGGTATCTTCAAGTGTCGTCTGTGTCTGGCCGTTCGCGACTGGCGCGTCGTTGATATGCACAACGGTGATTCGCACCGGAGCGGAATCGACCGAGGAATTCTGGTTGTCCGTCGCCCGCGCCACAAAATCGTAGGTACCCACGGGCAATCCGGATAGCGCAAAGGTGAACGGAGCGCTGAGGCTTTCGCCCAGACGGGAGCCGTTTTGAAAGAGCTCGACCTTTGCCACGGAGCCATCGGGGTCGGACGCGGACGCGTTGACGGAAAAGCTGACGGGATCGTCGTAACTCGCGCCCGCGGTAGGAGCCGTGATCGCTACGCTGGGCGGTTGGTTGGGATTCAGGACGGTGACCGTGACGTCGCTGGAGGTCGTGATCGCTCCCGAATCATCGTAAGCTTTCGTGGAAAAAACATAACTTCCCGCAAACAGTGTACTGGTGGAAATACCATACGGCGGGTTGAGCCCCTGTCCGATCAACGCCGATCCTTGGTAGAAATCCACGTGCGCGATCCTGCCATCGGGATCGGACGCGGACGCAGTGAGCGTGATCGTGGCGGGAGCGACGAAGGTCGCGCCGTTGACGGGCGCGATCAACGCCACAACGGGCGCACGGTTAACGTGATGGATCGTGAGACTAATTGTGGCCGGATCCGAAGTAAGCAGCCCGTCGGAAACAGTGTACACGAGGCTATCGGAACCACTGTAGTCGGATGCCGGCGTGTACGTGACATTCGGTAACGTGCCGGAATAAGTCCCGTGAACGGGTCCGGCAGTAATGGCGAAAGTCAGCGCGCTGCTATCCACATCGGTGCCCGCAAGCGTGAATGAAGCTGAGGTGTTTTCGTTCAACGTGATCGAGGATGGGGCGGAAACCGGAGCATCGTTCACCGCAGTGACCGTTAGGTGAACTGAGGCGGCGGCCGACTGCAGGGCGCCATCACTCACTTTAAAAGTGAACGAATCATTGCCGTTGAAGTTCGCCGAAGGGGTGTACGTGAAAATAGTGGGCTGAAGTCCGGGAGCGAGCGAGCCATGGACGGGCGGGGTGCCGATCGCGTAGGTTAATAAGTCCCCATCAGGATCCACGCCGCTCAACGTAATGGAAACGGGAGTATCCTCGGCGGTGATGCGCGATTGCGCTTCGGCGACCGGAGCATCGTTAATGTGCACCACCGTCACCCGAACAGCGGCTGAATCGGTGGATGCGCCGGAGTTATCAGTGGCACGAGCCACGAAATCGTAGGTTCCGATGGGGAGACCGCTCACAGGGAGTAGATAAGGCGCTTGGGTCAGCGTGCCTTGAAGCGCGCCGTTGCGGAAAAACTCCACCTTGCTGATGGAGCCATCGACATCACTCGCGCCGGCAGTAACGGTGAAGGTGGCGGGATTATCGAAAGTAGAATTATTCGAGGGTACGGTGATTAAAGCCGTCGGCGGCTGGTTCGCGTTCACGACGGTGACGGTAACATTTCCGGAAATCGTCGCGACGCCGGCGTTATCGTAGGCCTTCGCGGAGAAAGTGTAGGTACCAGACGGCAGTGCGCCGGTGTTAATAGAATAAGGCGAATCCGTGTCCGAGCTGAGCAAAGTAGCGCCCCGGTAAAAGTCGACGTGGGCAATACTGCCATCGGCATCCGACGCGGTTGCGCTGACAATTATGGAGGCCGGAGCGTTGAAGGAGGCGCCGTTGGCCGGAGCCGTCATCATCACGACGGGGGATTTGTTTGCACAGGTTACGGTCGCGGTAACCATCGCAGAGTCGGTCGTCGCTCCCAGGTTATCCGTCGCACGGGCAAAAAAATGATAGGTTCCCTCGGCGAGCGAAGTGACTGCATAGTTGTAAGGTGCCGCGGTGCTCTGCCCGATTTTGGTGGAGCCCTGAAAAAATTCGACTTTGGCCACCGTGCCGTCGCTGTCCGCCGCGCTCGCACTCAGAGAAACTGATGCCGGCGCGTGAAAGCTGCTGCCGTTTGCAGGAGTTGTGAGCGAAACAGTTGGCAATTGGTTCGGAGCTGGGGCGGATTGGAGTTTGAGCAAGCCGTTGCCGTTGACGGTGAGGTTGGCGCACGCAACGCCGCCCACCAATTGCGTGCCGGCGTTGATGATCACCTGGCCGCTTGGCGCCAATAGATAGCCGTAGAAATTGCACCCGCTATTCAGCGTAAATCCACCCGATTTGACGTTGAGTATAAGCCAAGCAGGATTGGTCCACTCGCCGACGGGGGCATTGGCGGAAAAGCCGTTCGCGAGATTGATCACCACGGGACCGAGGATTTGCAGGGTACTGTTGCCGTTGAGCGTGAGATTCTGGAAATTATAAACGGAGGCTTGGGTTGCGCCCGCGACGCCGAGTTTGAAACCACCGCCGCTGCCGGCGTTAAAACTGCCATACGATCCGGCCGGCACGGTGTATTGGCCTGCGTTGCTGTTGAGCGTGATGTTTTTCAGGGTTGCCCATACGATCGATTGGCCCGAGCTGTTTACCGTGATGGAGGTGGTGCCGGTCGGAGTCGCGACAGTACCGACCGTCGGGAGAGAAACCGCGTTGGTCCGGCGGATGACGTGCCGCAAGGACGCTCCACTATTGAGCATGATGGTATAGTTTGAAGGAGAACTTGTGCCGCTTCCCTGTAGCGTTCCCGAATACGCGGGGGTTCCGTTTAACTGGACGGTTGGCATTCCGGGAACGGAGAGGTCGCCCGTGACATTTGCCCCACCGTTGAAAGTCACGCCCTCGGCAGTCATTTGCTGAACCGATCCGTCAACCTTGCCACTGATCGATGGCGCGTGCTGCACCTGCGCGATTTGGGCGCAAAGCGGTGACACCAAGGCGCGGGACAACACGAGCAATGCGCAAATCCTAGCGGTGCGCCGGGTGAGCCGCATCCGGAAAAACAGCCTTTCAAACGAAAAGATTAGGCCGGACGAGGGTGAGTGAAATGTAATCTGCACTTTTGCAGAATGCCATCGCGCACGGAATCACGGCATAAGAGAAACCTCCTGAATTCAGGGGATTAATACCATACATAATCCCAGCCCCATTTCCTGAACGACAGCCGAAATTTTTTCCGTGGTGCGTCACGAAAAGACATTCGCGCACAAAAAAGCCGCGGACTTTCGTCCGCGGCTTTGAAATCTTTCTGCGAGGTTTAGCTGGCGACCTCGGCGGTCACTTTTGGAGCCTCGTCCATCGGGATGTCTCCACCCAATGGCAGTGTGACCTTGAGCTTCTTGTAGCCCGGCCAGCCGGTGCCGGCAGGAATCAAGTGACCCATGATGACGTTTTCCTTGAAGCCCTTCAGGTGATCGACCTTGCCGAGAGTCGAGGCGTCGGTGAGGACGCGGGTCGTCTCTTGGAAGGAAGCGGCGGAGATGAAGCTCTCGGTTTCCAGCGATGCCTTCGTGATACCCAGCAGGATCGGCTCAGCTTCGGCGGGTTTGCCACCGGCGGCGTCGATGCGCTTGTTCTCACGGAGGAAGGCCACGCGGTCAATCTGCTCGCCCCAGAACCACTCGGTGTCACCTGGATCAGAAATGCGAACCTTGCGGAGCATCTGCCGGATGATGACCTCGATGTGCTTGTCGTTAATCGACACGCCTTGGAGACGATAGACTTCCTGCACTTGGCCGATCAGGAACTCATACAGCGCGGTTGGCCCGAGGATTTCGAGGATCTCATGTGGATCGGCGGAACCTTCGGTCAAGTGCTGGCCCTTGTGCACGACGTCGCCGGGTTGCACGATGATATGCTTGCCGTGAGGAATCAGATGTTCCTCTTCCGCGCCGGACTCTTCGTGGCGAACCACGAGCTTCCGCTTGCCGCGGATGGATCCTTCAAACGAGACCACGCCTTCGATCCGGGCCATCTCAGCGGCTTCCTTGGGACGACGAGCTTCAAAGAGCTCGGCGACGCGGGGAAGACCACCGGTGATGTCCTTGGTCACGGAAGCCTGACGCGGCGTCTTGGCGAGCAAGGCACCGGGAGTGATGATGTCACCCTCAGCGACCGCCACCTGCGCACCGGTCGGAATCGAATACGCGGCCACGGGCTTGCCGTGATCGTCGCGGACTTCGATCTGCGGATTGAGATCTTCCTTGTGCTCGATAACCACGGTCGCGATGCGGCCGGTGGATTCGTCGAGTTCGCGTTTCACCGTTACACCGGGGATCATGTCCTTGAAGTGGAGCGTGCCGGCTTTCTCGGAGAGAACGGGAATGTTGTACGGATCCCATTGCGCGATCGTCTGGCCCTTGGTGACCTTGGCGGCGTCCGTCACGGAGAGGAACGTACCGACCACAATCGGGTAGGACTCGAGTTCGCGGTCGTTCTCATCAAGAATCTGGAGTGAACCAGTCTTGTTGAGGACGATGTTGAAACCTTCAGCCGTTTGCACGAGACGCAGGCCCTTGTATTTCACGATACCGGAATTACGGACCTTGATCTCAGGATTCTTCGCACCGCCGGTGGCGACGCCACCGATGTGGAAGGTACGCATGGTGAGCTGGGTGCCGGGTTCGCCGATGGACTGCGCAGCGATGATACCGACGGAGTCACCGATCTTCGCGACCTTGTTGGTGGCGGGATTGATGCCGTAGGACTTGGCGTCGATGCCCTGTTCGCTCGTGGAAGTGAGCGGCGAGAGCACCTTGACACGTTCGATGCCGGAATCCTCGATGCGCTTGGAGAGTTCCTCGGTGACGAGTTCGCCAGAGTTGACGAGGGTCTTGGTCGGATTGAGTGGATCGAAGACATCATCAGCCGAGAAGCGGCCGACGATACGTTCCGCGAGGGAAACCAGCATGGTTTCACCTTCGAAGATCGCCTTCTTCCAGATGCCGTCGCGCGTACCGCAATCTTCTTCGGTGACAACCGCGTCCATGGCCACGTCGCAAAGCTTACGGGTCATGTAGCCGGCGTCAGCGGTCTTGAGGGCGGTGTCGGCGAGACCCTTGCGGGCGCCGTGGGTCGAGATGAAGTATTCGAGAACGGTCAACCCCTCGCGGAACGAGGAAAGAATCGGACGCTCGATGATTTCACCGGATGGCTTGGCCATGAGGCCGCGGAGACCGCACAGCTGGCGAACCTGCTGTTTGTTACCACGGGCACCGGAATCCATCATGATGTAAACCGGATTCACTTCGACGCGGCCGTCGTTGTTTTCGAGCTTCGCGAACACGGATTTCGCAATGCGATCGGTGGCGCCCGTCCAGATATCGATGATCTTGTTGTAACGTTCGCCGGAGGTGATGATACCCTTTTTGTACTGGGATTCGACCTCGTCGACCTTCTTGCGGGCGTCGGCCACGATTTCCTTTTTGTTTTCAGGAATGATCATGTCGTCGATACCGATCGAGATCCCGGCCTGCATGGCGGTCTGGAAGCCGAGTTCCTTCAACTTGTCGAGGGTCTCGACCGTCACGCGATCGCCCGCGACCTTGTAGGTATTGAGAATCAAGTCGCCCAGCTTGCTCTTTGGCACCGGGAAGTTGATGAAGCCGAGCGCCGGCGGCCAGATTTCGTTGAAGATCACGCGGCCCACGGTCGTGCGGAGAATCTTGCGCTCCTTGTTGCCGTAGACGGTGTTCTTGCCGAAATCGGGATTCGGAACCTCGATCCAATCGTGCATCTTGAGTGCGCCGTCAGCTTTGACGTAGAGCACTTCCTGAAGCCCGGAGAGGAGCGGCACGCGCACGCCCTTGGCGGGCTTGGTGCGGGGCTCAATCGTGAGGTAGTAGGCACCGAGAACGATGTCTTGGGAAGGCGTGAGGATCGGTTTGCCGGAGGATGGCGAAAAGATGTTGTTCGTCGACATCATGAGGAGTTTGCACTCCAGAATGGCTTCGAGGGACAACGGTACGTGCACGGCCATCTGGTCACCGTCGAAGTCCGCGTTGTAAGCGGTACAGACGAGCGGGTGAACACGGATGGAGGAACCTTCGATCAACACAGGCTCGAAAGCCTGAATCGAGAGACGGTGAAGGGTTGGCGCGCGATTGAGCAGCACCGGGTGGCCCTTGGTCACTTCTTCAAGAATATCCCACACTTCAGGGGATTTTTTCTCGATCATCTTGCGCGCACCGCGAACGGTGTGCACGAAGCCGAGTTCCTTCAGGCGGCGGATGATGAACGGCTCGAAGAGAACGAGCGCCATCTTCTTGGGCAAACCGCACTGGTGCAGCTTAAGCTCAGGACCGATGACGATGACAGAACGGCCGGAGTAGTCGACGCGTTTGCCGAGCAAGTTCTGACGGAAGCGGCCCTGTTTGCCCTTGAGCATGTCGGACAGCGACTTCAACGCACGATTGCCGGCGCCAGTCACGGGACGACCATGACGGCCGTTGTCGAACAACGCATCGACAGCTTCCTGCAGCATGCGCTTTTCGTTGTGAATGATGACGTCTGGCGTCTTCAACTGCATCAAATTCCGCAAACGATTATTGCGATTGATGACGCGGCGGTAGAGATCGTTCAGATCGGAGGTCGCGAAACGACCGCCTTCGAGAGGAACGAGTGGGCGCAGATCGGGTGGGATAACTGGCAACACTTCGAGCACCATCCATTCCGGACGGGACTTCGAGTTGATGAATCCGCCGATAACCTTCAGGCGCTTCGAGAGCTTCTTCTTGATCTGCTTCGAGCGCGTGGCGCGCATCGTCTCGTGGAGCTCGGCGACCGTGGCCACCATGTCGAGCTGCATGAGCACGTCACGGACAGCCTCTGCACCCATCTTGGCGGTGAAAGCATCAGCGCCGTACTCTTCGACGGCTTGCTGGTACTCGGTCTCGGTCAGAAGTTGTTTGAGTTCGAGGGGCGTCTTGCCGGCATTCACCACCATGTAGTTCTCATAGTAGATGACGCGCTCGAGTGAACGGGCGGTCATATCGAGCAGAAGACCGAGGCGGCTCGGCATGCTCTTAAGGAACCAGATGTGGGCAACGGGAACGGCGAGCTCGATATGTCCCATGCGCTCGCGACGGACGCGGGCGATGGTGACCTCGACGCCGCAGCGATCGCAGACGACATCCTTGTACTTGATGCGTTTGTATTTGCCGCAAGCGCACTCGTAGTCGCGCACCGGACCGAAGATCTTTTGGCAGAAAAGACCGCCTGGCTCGGGCTTGAAGGTACGATAGTTGATCGTCTCGGGATTCTTAACTTCACCCTTCGACCAGGACCGGATGGTCTCAGGCGAAGCGACGGTGATCGAAACGTTGTCGAACTGATTCTCATCCGATCCAAGGACGGACCGGACTTCTTCACGGGCGTGTTCAGTACTCATTTGCGATTTTGCTCCCAGTATTGTGTTAAATGTTAGCGACTGCCGCCGAGGGCTTCGCCGAGCGCGGTGCGCTTCGCGAGTTTGATGTCGAGGCCAAGGGCTTGCATTTCCTTGACGAGAACGTTGAACGATTCCGGCGTGCCGGCGCTCAGCGTGTTGTCGCCCTTGACGAGCGATTCGTAGATCTTGGTGCGTCCGTTGACGTCGTCGGATTTGACAGTGAGCAACTCCTGCAGGGTGTGCGCCGCGCCATAAGCTTCGAGCGCCCACACTTCCATTTCGCCGAAGCGCTGGCCACCGTATTGGGCTTTGCCACCCAATGGCTGCTGCGTGACGAGGGAGTAAGGACCGACCGCGCGGGCGTGGATCTTGTGAGACACAAGATGGTTCAGCTTCATCATGTAGATGTAGCCGACCACGACCTCTTGATCGAGTTTCTCGCCGGTACGACCGTCGTGAAGCACGCTCTTACCCGTGGAAGGCAATTTCGCCTCGCGGAGGTATTCACGAACTTTCTTCTCGGGAATTCCGTCGAACACCGGAGTCGCGACCTTAATGCCGAGCTTTTTGCAAGCCCAGCCAAGATGCGTCTCGAGCACCTGTCCGACGTTCATGCGTGAAGGCACGCCGAGGGGGTTGAGACAGATTTCGATGGGCGTACCGTCAGGGAGGTAAGGCATGTCTTCCTCGGGCACGATCTTGGCGACCACACCCTTGTTACCGTGACGACCTGCCATCTTGTCGCCGACTTCGAGCTTCTGCTTGGTGGCGATGTAAACCTTGACCTGCTTGATGACGCCAGGGCCGTTCTCGTCGCCGGTCTCGATCGTGCCGACCTTGCGCTCGCGATCACCTTCCAATTCATCGAACTTTCCTTGGAAGGAAGCGATGATTTCCATGATCTTGATGCGGACGGGCGAAGGATCGATCTCGATGTGCTTCGCGAC
>JAYVMJ010000223.1:0-9408 GCA_043759025.1 Verrucomicrobiota bacterium
TGGGTACCGGCTCACGTGGCAAAACCCGCCCGCCGTTTCGACCAGCTCAAGGTCCCGAGCCTGTCGAGGGAGAGGTCGGGTTCCACCACCGCAGATGCACGCGCGGTGAAGCCTGAGACCCGTGCCCCTTCCCCATTACGTCAAGCTCCGCGCCGTTGCTGCCCGGCTGGCAGCCCGGCATTTGTCCGGGCCAGTCGCCCGGCAAACGGTCCTCCGCGTTAAATGTATTTTTTCCCGAGTCGCGGTGAAGTTGAGCTCACCCTCATTCCCCGGGATCAGGATGCCTGAGGTTTGCACAGGTGATTCCCGGGTCGGGAATCCTGAACGGCGCTTTAAGGATAAAGCGCCCCACCTCAATCGGCTTCGTCACTTTTTAGCGTAACTATCAATCGGGGTAACTGATATCACCCTGCGTCACAAATTTGGCCTCCGTCATTGCGAGAAGCGTAGCGACGACGCAATCACCGCCTTCGGCGGGCCCGCGACGATCAAAAACGTGTGATGAAGCGCGCTCAGCGCACCGCGCCAAATGACGGTGGCCGGTCGCGAGGCGCGACGCCCCAGCTAGAACCGGCTTTCCGGCCGAGCGTCATAGCAAGAACGTTATCCTTGCGCCCGTGCAACGCTTCCAACGGCAACCACGATGACACCCATGGCTTTCCGTTGAGTTCGACCGATTGAATAATGTCACCGCCCTTCACGTCGTGGTGCGCTTCGATCACGAGCGTGTGACCGTCCGCGAGTTGGAGTTTTGCGCGATCGACCAGCGGCGCGGTGATCACAAACCCACCCGTACCCGGAATCGCCGGGTAAAGTCCGATCGAAATCCAAATCAGGTAAGCGGACGTCGCCCCCACGTCATCGTCACCCGGCAAACCATCGGGCGTGGCATTGAAAACCGCCGCGACGCGGCGGAGCACTTCCTGCGTTTTGTCGGGCCGGCCCAACCAATGATAGACGAAAGGCACGCCAAAACACGGTTCGTTCGAAATCCAAAAATAGGGCTCCTGCGTATTCCAGCCATCAACGAGCACCTTCGAACAAAATGCATCGAGCCGTCGCTCGGCTACCTCTTCGCCGCCCATCCGGTTGATCAGCTCAGCAACATTTTGCGGCACACTCCAGGTGTACTGGGTTGAATTGCCTTCATTGAAGCCGGATTCACCCGTCGGTTGAAACGGCGTGGCCCACGAGCCATCGGCCAGACGTGACCGCAAATAACGCGTCTTCGGATCGAGCAGATTAAACACATTCTGACCTCGCTGCTGCAGCCGGTCAGCGGTCGCGCGGTCGCCCAAGCGGCGACACAGCTGCGCGAGAGAGAAATCGTCGATCGAGTATTCGAGCGTGCGGGAGACCGAAAACTCCCACTGGTCGTCACTGCGCGCGACGTAGCCGCGCGTGCGATAGGATTCACCTTGATCGTAGAATTTGTCCGCGGCCCACACCAGCGTGTCCTTCATTGCCGATTGATCATAGTCACGCGCCCCGAACGCGTGAGCGTTGGCAATCCACGGAAGTCCGGAATAACCGTTCATCACGTAGGTCTCGTGGTTAAACAACCCCCAGATCGGAATGCCCGCGGGCGCGCCTTGTCGCGCATCGAGCGCGAGCGACTCCGCCATGTCGGACGTCGGCCGCGGATAAAGCAGCGCCTGCAATTGAACCGACGTGCGATAGGTGTCCCAATTCGAGAAGCCCGCGTATTTGTGCCGACCGGACGGGAGCGCATGGACGTGACCATCGAAACCAACGTAGTCGCCATTGACGTCGTCAAACAGACTCGGCTGAAGCAAATTGTGGTAGAGCGCGGTCGCGAGTTGCCGGCGCAATGCTGTGGGCGCCGCCACTTCGAGCCGGCTCAGTTCCGTCGTCCATGCCGCCGTGGTGCGATTGCGCACCGCGTCGAAATCCCAATCAGGAATTTCGGCCGCAAGATTGGCCGCGGCGCCCGCCGCGCTCACGTACGAAAGCCCGATGCGCATCCGCACCGGCTGCGCCGAATCGCCGCCGAGCGTGACGTAACCGGCGATCTGCGGACCTTCCGCCCACGCGGTCGCCGCATCGAGTCGCGTGGCCCCGCGCCAAAATCCACGAGCCGTGATCGGCTGGTCGAATTCCGCCACGTAATAAAGTCGATACGTGTAGAGATGCGGGTCGCGATTGCAAAAGCCGCCCGACTCCACCACGCCGCTGACCCGGCGGTTGGCGACATCGACCTTCATTTCCGCCTCGACGACGCCGTTGATGGATTGCGCCGGCAAAATGAGCACCGAGCGCGCAGCGCCGGGCGCGAAACGAAAGGAACCGAGCCCGGCCCGCGCGGTGACGGTGAGCGCGACATCGGTCTGCGCGTCGTCGAGATGAACCGCGTAATAGCCGGGTCGCGCCGTCTCGCGCGCGTGGGAAAAGTGGCTCGCGTACGCGTCACGATGCACGAGGGGCGATTTTCCGAGCGGACCGCGGACCGGCATGATCGGGAGGTCCTGCGCCAAATGACACCCGACGCCGGAAACATGCGTGACGGTGAAACCTGAAATGACGTCGCGATCATATTTGTACCCGGGCCGAGAGGCGACGCTTTCGTAGTCGGAAAACGTGGTGTTGGGACTCCACGAGATCATGCCGCGCGGAGCCTGCGCGCCGGGATAACAATTGCCCGCTTTCCCCGTGCCGATCAAGGGATCGACGTCGTCGACTTTCACCGCGCGACTGATTGGCGGCGCGCCCAGCACACTCAATGTCGCAAGCAGCAGAAGCGCGGAACGATTCATCGTGAGTGACGATTGCGTGGTTTTATTTTTTCGGAGCCGGATCTTTCTCACCGAGTCGCGCCTGCAAGCCGCTCAAGGTAACGAACACGCAGCCCTGCCGCCGCAACTCCGCGAGAATGCCGGGCAACTGCTCCAGCGTCGCTTCGCGCCATTCGTGGAAAAGAATAATGGTGCCGTCCGTCACGCCAGTGGTCGCATTGTGGCGGATGGTGGCGGGCGCCGTGTGCGCCTCGTCCCAATCGTCCGTGGAAATAAAATGATGGCTCAGCCAGGGAAAGTGAACCAGTCCGGTGGCGGCTTTCACCAGTCGGTCAATCCGTTCGTCCGTTTCCAGAAACGGCGACCAAAACCAAACCGGCGGATGGCCGGTGGCGCGCGCGATGGCGGCGGACGTGCGGCTCGCCTCCGCGCTGACGGCGGCATCGTCCAGCGCCCGCAAATGGGGATGAGTGTAGGAATGATTATTGATCTCGTGGCCGGCGCGAGCGGCGGCGAGCGCGAGCTCCGGGTGCATCTCCACTTCCCGTCCGAGATAGGAAAACGTGACCGTGACCGCTTCCTGATGCAGGACGTCGAGCAAACGCTGCGTTTGCTGCGGCGCCGGGCCGTCGTCGAAAACGAGCGCCACCGTCTTGGAGGCACTAGCGGCGGCGAAAGCGAAAACCGGCAAAACGGCCATGAAGCAGAGAAGGCGTGTGTTCATCGATTAGAAAGGAAATTAAGTTTAGGCATCAGTCATACGTGTCGGCAAGCGAGCGTTGGCCGAGAGCCTTCTTCAACTGCGCTCGCGTCGCCGGCTTCGCGAGCCGCACGCGGATCGTGCGCGGTTCGTTCGGATACAGATCGAAAAAGTTGTCGTCCGCCCGATAATCCTGGCCGGCGAGGTCGAATTCGACCGCGTGCTGAAAGACGGCGGACGCAAAGGTCAGCGTCGCTTCCGTCGGCGATGGCATGAACACCACGGTTTGGATTCGAGCCTTCGGGAGGGACAGGAAACGCGGCGCGGCGAGAAACGCCGTTTGCTCACTGACGGTCTGGCCGTCAACCACGAGCGCGAGACGCAGGTAAAGTTGGTCGCGCGCGTGGGTCGCGATTTCCTTGCGCAGATTCAGCGTCTTGTGGCGCACGCTTTGGCCGGGTTGCAATCGAACGCGCTTGCGCCCGGTGAGCACCCTGGCGCCGTCCAGCCGGCGTAATTCCCAGCGCAATTCGCCGGACACCGCCGCGGGCGCATCGCACACCGTGAAGAAATGAGCTTCGTTCACCGTGCTCGTGTGCGTGTTGCCGATGGCCATCGTTTCGTCACCCGGCACATGAATGCTCGCGAGCGCCGGCGCGTTGAAGCGGCGCGCGGCGTAGTGCAATGCCTTCCAGCGACCGGTGAACTCGATCGAACTCCAGGACGCCGCCGGCCAGCAATCGTTGAGCTGCCAATACAGCGCGCCCATGCAGCGCGGGGTGAGGCGCCGGAAATGCTCCACGCCCACCTGCATGCAATACGCCTGGTTGAGCTGCGAGAGATAGATGAGACCTTCCTGCGCGCGGGGATAACGATAACGTCGCGCCACGTAATCCAGGATCACCTGGTTGCCGAGCGCGTTCTTCTGATGGTTCTCCATCGCCGGGCCGAACAGATTGCGATCAGCGGCGGGACAGAACGTGGCGTTGGTCGCAGCCGAGGAGTAACTCTGCATTCCAAATTCCGAGCAAAAGCGAAACGCCCATTTCTCGTAGTCCTTCACCGGACGTCGCGCGTGCCAGACATCCCAATAATGCGAATCACCGGATTTTTCCCCGAGCGCATGACCGGTTTCGAAGGTGCCGCGCCACTCGGAGGTCGGCCAGTACGAGGTCGCACCGTCGCAGCGCGCCACGACCTCCGGCAGCAGTTCGTGAAACAACTTCACGTAACCCCGCATCAGCGCGGCGTCTTTTTTCAGAAACTCGGCATTCAGTTGCACGAGCTCGTTGTTGCCGCACCATAGCGCGAGACACGCGTGGTGTTGCAAGCGCCGCACCTGATATTCCGCCTCGGCCCGCACGCTGCGCAGGAACGCGGCATCCGACGGATAAAGCGCGCACGCGAACATGAAGTCGTGCCAGACCAACAGTCCCAATTCGTCGCACAACGCGTAGAAATCGGGGCTCTCATAGATGCCGCCGCCCCACAGGCGGACACAGTTCATGTGCGCCTCGACGGCGGACGTGAGGTCGCGCGCGTAATGCTCGCGGGTCAACGTCGCCACGAAGGAATGCGCCGGAATCCAGTTCGCTCCCTTGAGAAAAACCGGGCGCCCATTCACGACAAACTGAAAGCTCTCGCCCCATTGGTCGGCGTGGCGGTCGAGCACGATGGTTCGCAAACCAATTCGCCGATGCAGCACCACCAAGTCAGCGCCGACGGCTCCCTTGGCGGAAATCGTCAGATCGTACAACGGCTGCCCGCCCTGCCCGGCCGGCCACCAGAGTTCCGGTTGGGCGATAGGCAGTACGACTGAACCGCCGTTGCTTTCAACGCGCGCCAGTTCGCGACCGCGCAGGCTGCAGACGACGCTGATCGCAATAAATTTCCCGGGCCGCGCGAGCCTCGGAGCGACGACCACCTCGACCCTGCCGTCGGCACCATGCCGTTGCGAAAGATGAACGCCTTCGAGGCGGTTAACGTCCCACGCTTCCACGCGAAGGTCGCGCCAGATTCCGGCGCTGACCAATCGCGGGGCCCAATCCCAACCGAACTGACTCGGCTGTTTGCGCATCCGCACTGCGTTGCCCACGGGATCGCAGAATTCGCGCGGTGGCGTAAAATCGGCGCGCTGCTGGCGAACGTAGGCCTCGGCGCTGGCGAAGCGCACGCGCAGTTCATTGGGTCCGCGACGCAGCCGCTTTCCGACCGGCCAGCGGTGGCCGATGAACATGTTGTCGGTGCGGGCCACGACGTGGCCGTTGAGCGTAACGGTCGCCACCGTATCGAGTCCGTCGGCGACGAGGTCGCAAAACTCCGCCGCCCGGAGCGCGGCGGGCACCGTGAAGTGGGTCCGGTATTCCCAATCGCGCTCGCCGACCCATTGGAGTCCCGCCTCGTTGGTGCCGAAAAACGGATCGGGGATCAGGCCCGCGGCGCGCAGGTCGGTGTGAACGCAACCGGGCACGGACGCCGGAAGCCATTTTTTCGTGGAGGTATCGCGGAACTGCCACGCGCCACCGGCAAGGGGAAATTGAGCGAAAGACAAGGAAGGACAGGTTGATTCCTAGCGCCGCGAGCCAATAAACGCCGCGACGAAACGAGCGGGAAAAAGTTAAAAAGAATAGATTCCGGCGGAGAGTTTCCGCCGGAATCCGGGTAAGTCCATGAGCCGAATCCGGGCGTGGGCCCGCGATCAGAACTCAAACGTATTGGTCAGCGAGATCACGCGCGGCTCCGGAATCCGGAAGGCCGCCGGCGAACCGTCGGGCTGCACGGTGATCGGGATCAGCTTCTTCGTCGCGAACAGATCGCGGACGTTGAGCTGGACGCGCCATTTGATTTTGTGCGACAACTGGCGGCCGTAACCGACCCACAGATCAACCGCCGTATCGGATGGCCCGTAGAACGGCTTGCTCACATCGTAACCATCCAGCGTCGAGTTGAGACGGAAACCGGTGACCTGCTTGTCCTGCCAGCGATAGGAACCGCCGATATTCACCCCGTGCAGGCCGCCCTGCTTGAAGGAATAATTGGCCGTCGCATTGGCGCGCCACGGGCGAAGCTCGGGGACCGCGCTGTTGTTCAGAGCCAGCGCCAGTTTATAACCGGCGAGCAGTTGGTAATCCCAGACATCGCGGGCCGTGCCGTAAGAACCGGGATTCAGGGCCCAGTTGCCGCTGCCGAAGTAGCGCAGATCGCCCGCCGGGCCCTGGATGAACGGATCGCGGTAGGCGACCCAGTCGGTGAATGATTTCGCGATGTTGAGCCGTCGGGCGTCGGTCTTCGAGGCGTTGATCGAAAGGTCGAGGCCATCAATCGGCCGCGCTGACAGTTCGAACTCCGTGCCGCGTGAAACGGTATCGCCGGTGAGCGCGACGAGCGGGTTGCTGATGCTGCCGCCCCCGGTCGCGTAGTCACTCATGCCCCAAGCCGCCTGCATCTTCGACGAAATCTGGTTTTTCGGATCCAGCCACAGAGCGATCGCCTTCGCCTCGATGTCATACTGGGCGTCGATCGCGGCCTGCGTGTACGGCGAAGAATTATTGCGGGCAATCACGTGGTTGCCCGCGTCCGGCGGCTGGTAATCCAGCTGATGGCCCGCGCCAAACGCCGAACCGGCGTCGGTCGTACCATAGTAGGCGCCGCCGTTCGGATGGTGGGCAAATTGCTGCGACCATGACTCGATGAAACCGATGGCCCAGCCGCCGCCCATTTCCGTCGAAAGGGTCGTGTCGTTGACGCGCGTCTCATATTTTCCGATCTTGAACACGATCTTTTCGTCGAGTGCGCTGATCGTGATGCCATAGTCCTTCGTGCGGCCCGTGGGCGAAGGCACCGGATCGCCGACAACGTCGATGCGGCTCGCGTTCGGCTGGAAGTTTTCCGACTGGCTGTAGTAAGCGCCGAGCCCGAGGTGGCCGGGAAGATTCTTCATGAGCGAAGCGGGCACGCGCCCCACGAGGCTCCACGTGTGGGTCTGTCCGGTAACCTTGTTGTAACTCCGCCCGCCGAGCGACGTGTCGCCCGCCCCTGACGGCAGCCGCCAGTCCGGGGAGGTGAAATCGGAAACAATGCCCTGGTTCTTGTCGGGCGGGCCCGCGTCGTAAGATTCCGCAGTGTCTTTCCGCCAGCCGATCATCGGCACGAGATTGCCCTCGAAGAAAAAGGCCTGCCAGACGCCCGTCGTGGATTTAACCACATCCTTGTGCTTCGTCGCGTTGACGTACGGACGAGTGGCGTCGTTGTAGGTTGCGGCGTTCGGATTAACGATCGGCACATTGTAAGTCTGGTAACTGAGCGTATCCGTATTCCACTGCTTGACCGTGGTGCTGGTCGGCACCTGAGTGGCGGTGAGGCGAGAGAGATTCAAGCCGCCGGCCAAGGTCGCGCCTCTCAAACCGCCCGACACATAGGAGAAGGCGTCCACGTCGCGCGTGCCAACCCCGACCGAGGCGAAGCCGTTCGGCGCGTAGCCGGCGTCGAGGTAGTCGTTATACCACGTCTGGCTGTCGATCTTGTGATCCTGCTCGGCGGCGCTGAGCGTGAAAACCGAACGCCCGAGAATCCGGGTCATGATCGAGTGCTGATCCATGAAGTCCTTGAAATCCAATTCACCGTAAGCGGTGGCGCGCTTGGATTCGCGCAAGCTCTCGGTCTTGCCGTTGCCGGCGCTGCCGGAGCTGACGACCACCGCCCTGCCGACATTCGGATTGAGCGAACCGTCCATCAAGGTGCTGATCAAGTCGACGGAGATGCTCGCATAACCGTCGCGGAGCATATTGTGATAACCCCACTGCGAGTCCTGCTTGTCGTAAGCGACGTCGAAGCCGAGTTTGTTGTTAAAGAAGGTCTGCGAGAGATTGAGATTGAACGCGTGAAAATCCGTCCAGTTCCGTTTGTTCGGCCCCTCGAGCAGATTGTTGTAGAAATCAAATACGCGCGAATCGGTCAGTGACCGGTCCTTGTAAGGTGACAACAGGTAGCCCGGCAAATTCGCCTGATTCGCGTAGGTCGAGTAATTCACGATGCCCCAATACTGGCCGTTCGCCGGGCTGTTCTTGGTGGAATCAGTGGTCGTCGGATAGTTGACGATCGATCCCGGAAACGAAATCCCGGGGGCCGAGGAGTTCGGTGAGGGGAAGGTCTGGATCACGCCGTCATAAACGGTGTTCGCGCCGGCGGGCCCAATCCACGGATTATAGAGGGAGTCGCCCACGGCATGGAGCCGCTCGTTGTCCTGCCACGCGTAGGTCGCCTTATTCAGGCTGTTGAACCACGGGGTGATCAAATCCATCGGCGGCGTGTAACTGGGGTTGCGTCCGTCGACGGCGCCGGTTTCGAAATTGGCCGTGAACGACGTGTGCGCGCTGCCGCGGTTGAGGAACGACGGATCGTAGCGCAACGCACCGAAGAGGCGGCGGTCGGTGCGAAACGCGGGCGTCTGGCGGTATTTCGTCTCGTCGTCGAGCAGCGACAGACGAACGGCAAGCTCGTCCTTCAGCAGCACGCGGTTGAGGTCGAGGCTACTCCGCGCCGAGCCAAAACTCGAAACGCGAAACTCGACCTTGTTGGCGTCCTTGAACGCGGCGCCATTGACGCTGTTGTTGATGACGCCGGCCGGTGAACCGATGCCGTAGAGGATCGAATTCGGTCCGCGCTGAAGGTCAATGCGACCGGTGTTGTACGAATCCCACGGAATGTCGGTGAGAAAAAAGTCGCGGAGATTATCGGCCGCGGCGAGACCGCGCACGCGGGTGTTCGCGACCGGTGAATTGTAGTTCGCCGCGGAGGTGATCTGCGCGCCGTCGCCACCGCCGGCGAAATTGCCGCCCTGACCGGCGACCTCGGTGTTCGTCGTGAGGACGAGCAGGTCGCTGGAGTTGGTGGAATTGGTGTCTTGCAGAAATTTTGCCGTCACCACCGAAACCGCCGAACCCACATCCCTCAAAT
>JAYVMJ010000224.1:0-2865 GCA_043759025.1 Verrucomicrobiota bacterium
AGTCGAATTCCCACCGCGCCGCCGGCGAGCCCCAACCAACCTCCGGCAATCGAAAGCACCGTTGTTTCCAGCATGACTTCGCGGGCGATGTGGCGGCGACTCGCCCCCAAAGCCTGGCGCACCGCCAGTTCCTTCGCCCGCCCGCTTGCGCGGATCAGCAGCAAATTGACGAGATTCACACCGCCAATCAGCAACAGCGAAAGCACGCCGCCTTGGAGCAAAAGCAGAATGGGACGAACCTCACGCACGTGGTCGTCATGCAAGGAATTCACGATCGTGTGATACCCCGCGCCTTTCAGCAGTTTCGCCTAAGGTTCATCGGCAAGCTGCTTCAGATTGAAGGCGTCGATTTGGGCGCGGGCATCGGCCAGCGTGGCACCGGAAGCCAGACGCGCGATCAGTTGGAAATCATTGGAATGCCGCTGATCCACTCCCCGCTCATCCAAATTGGAAGCGGCCGGGACAAAAAACCGGCGCGGCTGGACAAATAGCGAAAGCCTTTGGGCAGCACTCCGATCACGGTCACGGGAAGTCCGTCCGATCGGAAATTTTTCCCGAGGACCGCGGGGTCAGCGTTGAAATTATTCCGCCAAAATCCGTCTGTTATCACCGCCACTCCACTTTGTGCGTAGGCCATTTCATCATCGTTAAAGGAACGTCCCATCGCCAGCGGAACGCCCAGCGTGGCAAAAAATTCGGGCGACACGCGATCGCGATCAATCCGATTGGGTGAACCGGCCTCGCCCACGATCGCGCTCCCGCCTTGCATGATGGCCGTCGATGCGAACGCCTTGATCGCCACGCGCCGATCATAGTAGTTGGGCAGCGAAGAACCCGCCCGCTCGACACCCGCGTTCGGATAACTGTTGATCGTGGTCACCAATTGCTCCGCGTGAGGAAAAGGCAGCGACCGCACCAAGATGGCATCCACCACTGCGAAGATCGCCACATTGGCCGCAATACAAAGCGCCAGCGTCAGCAACACCGTCACCGTGAAACCGCGTTCGCGCACCAGCCGCCGAATCGTTTGCTGAAGATCACCGAGGGTAAGAAGAAAGTGCGCCCATCGAGAACACGCCAGCGGCGATTTGGTTACAAAAAGCTAACGATCCGCATTTCTCTCCAAGCGCGGAACGAAACAGAGGAAAAACGGCCTGCTTGACCGGCTATTGATGGATCAAATACATTACACCCGAGATAGATTTCCATGCCCCACTATATCGCCTTTCTTCGCGGGATAAACCTTGGCAAGCGCCGGATCAAAATGGAGCAACTCAAGCCCTTGTTTGAAGAGCTGAAATTTTCGTCCGTTGAAACATTTATCGCGAGCGGGAATGTGATTTTCACCGCCAAGTCAGCCGACGCGCGGAAGCTGGAAAAACAAATCGAGGCCCACCTTGGAAAATCGCTCGGCTATGACGTCGACACCTTTCTGCGCACCCGAGCGGAAGTCGCCGCTGTCGCCGCACACCGACCTTTCGCCGCCGCCGATCTTGATCATCCCGATCACACCGTGCACGCGAGCTTCCTGCGCGAACCGTTCAGCGCCGCCCAGATCAAGCAGCTGCTCGCCGCCCGGAGCCCAGTCGACGAATTTCACGTCGAAGGGCGCGAATACTACTGGCTCTGCCGGATAAAAACCCACGAGTCGAAAGTCTGGGCCTCACCGCAGATGAAATTGGTCAAACTGCCCACGTCATCGATGCGCAACCTCACGACGATTCGCAAACTAGCCGCCCTTTATCCCGCGCCCGCAGCCTGAGCGATTCCAAAGCCCCATCAGTGCGGCGAACATCGGACGCAGCCACGTCCCACATAGGGGTACGGACAGGGATAAGACCTGCCCCTCCCTCCGAAGCGGACTGGCGGAACTACCGCATCCGGCTCTCCAGTTGGAGAGTACCCGTTAAGGGACTGGTTGTGCCTTCACCCAAAGCTGCTCCAGGTTGAGCAGTTTGAGTTCGTCGAAGTAACGGTTAGCCCGATGCCATCCGGAGCCCGCCTCCCTTGACAACTTTGCATTCGAAGCAGCCCGCTCAGGTCCAGCTACCCAACCCTCCCCACGTTTATGAAATCTACCCTGGTGATGAAGACTGCCCTGTCGGTCATTGCTCTGACCTGTTTAGTAACAACCGGTTCTTCCACAGTGATAACGTATGGCGATGCCGATGCCTTGGGCACCGGGGCCTATGGAACCAACGATCCCACCGCTGGTGCCACGCTTCAAGGCCTCGCCTCCGGCACGGTAACTTTTGCTTCCCAGGTGACGGGACATGGCAACCCCTTTGCCCCTACCGCCGGTGATTTCCCCGGTACAGATCAGATTTTTGTCGGTTCGACCCAAACGGCCTTCCACGATGGCTATTCCAGCGCCAGCTCGCGCCTCAACGGCCCTCAAGTATTCACGCTCGACTATGCATTTTTGATCCCCTCCGGATCGAAGGTTGGCACCTTGACGCTGGGGATTGCGGCCGATGATTTTCCGGCTTCGGTGTTTGGACAGCCCTTCACCGCCAGCATCAACGGCACGGAAAACCCTGCCCTCACCGCGGCGCTGAACGGCCTGAATCAGACCGGTCCCGTCACCCAGTTTTTCACCATCGGGATCGATCCGGCCGCACTGAGCAGCAATCATCAGCTGAGCCTGGCGATTAATGAATTGGGCGACGGCGGAGATGGTTGGGCCGTGGATTTTCTCACGGTCGGAGTGACGACGACACCGATCTCGATGAGCCCCGTGCCCGAGCCAGCGGCCACCTCGCTCTGGGCTGCGGCCGGGGCACTCATGCTCATTGGCTATCGGCTAACCTGCATATTTCATACTCAACCCAGACCAGAAATGGTACATCGAGAAAACCTGAGGCT
>JAYVMJ010000225.1:0-3929 GCA_043759025.1 Verrucomicrobiota bacterium
CATTTCTTCTCCAGCCGTTTGATCAAGCGCTCGTCCCAAGGTGTGCCCCACATCGCCAGTTTCCACGGCAGGCCACTGCCGGTGGCGACCTCGGCGAGCGAGAGCGTGCGGATTTCGCTGCCGTTGACGGTGAGACTCCAGAGTTTCGAACGTTCGCCTGTTTCGAGCGGGCGCGTGGCCTCTTGGTTGACGACGAATGGGGAGAACGTGGTGATGGGTTCGTCGGGCGACGGCTCGTCGGCTGCGACGCGCGGGCGATAGAAAAGCGCCGCAGCGGGCACCCGGGCTCGACCATCGAAGAGGACTTCCGCAAGATTGGAAAAATTGGCTACGCCGTGGACTTGGAAGTGGCGGAAGAAGGCGCGGCGAAATCCGGCCGAAGGTTCCTCGAAGAGGCCCATAGCCGGAACGAGCAGACCGCATTCGCCGTCGGGTTTGAGCAGTCGGGGCGCGGCCCAAGCGAAGGCTTGGGCGATCTGATACATGCCGACCGGAGCAGCGGCGGCTTCCTGCTGCATCCAATCCCAGACTGGTCGGTCGTCGTCGCTGACTTTTTTCTCTTTCAGGGCCTTCCACGGCGGATTGCCGATCACCCAATCGAAGCCTTGGCCGGCGGTGGCCGCGCGCAACGGGTCGGTCAGTTTGAAGAAATTGCCCTCGAAGATATTTCGATTGCGCAGCGAGGGCAGTTTGAAGCGAGAGACGGTGCCCTTGAGGTCGGGTGGGTTGACGTAGTCGAGCAGGGTGAGCTGGAGTCCGAGTTGGGTGACCTGACAGGCGTCGCCGTCCAGGTCGGCGCCGAAAATGGATGTTTCGAGGAGCTGTTTCAGCTCACTGGGCTTCGGAGGTGGATTCGCTGAGGAGGGGGAAAAGGTGGTCTCGATGAGCCGGCGGTAAGCTTGGACGAGAAACGCGCCCGAGCCGCTAGACGGATCGAGAATTCTCATGCCGGCGCGCAGCGGTTTCTTCGCCTCCATCTCGGCGAGCATGTAGTTCACCAGTGGCAGAGGCGTGTAATAGGCGCCCGCCTCTTCACCTTTGGTCTTCGCGCGGGGCTTGGAAGATTTCTCGTCCGCAATGTGCAGGAACTGCTCGTAGATCAACGACAGTGTCTCGATGGGGATGAAGGAGAAGTCGTAGGCTTTAAAGCCGAGGTGAGTCTGGCTCCCGCCAGGAGTGAAGTCATCGCCGGCGAAGGTTCCGGCGACGCGGCTGATGTGGCTGGCCGTAGGGGCGTGCTTGCCGGAAAACGAGAGCGGAAAAACTTCACCATTGAGAAAATCGTCCAGTCGCTCCGACACGGCTTTCAGTCCTTCGCGCGTCGCGGTGCGGCCAAAGATCGAAGGCGGAGACAAGTCCCAATCGGCAAGACGTCTGTCGGAGAGGATGCCGCGATCTCGCAGATAGTGGAGGTAAACGTATTTGCCGATGAGGGCGTGGGCCGTATCTTTGAGGAGATTCCCGCCGTTCGGCTCGCGCAGCCATTTGTCGAGGGCGCGAAGGTCGGCCAGCAGTTCATGGTAAACGCGACGCTTCGAGTCGACCTGCCACGTCGATTGGCGCAACAAACGCCCTGAGTCGATGGACTGGGCGTGAAAGAGCGCAATGAGGTCGTCGCATTGCTTGAAGTCGATTAGCGCGCGCAAGACTCCGCTGGCAGCGTCCTGACTTTCGTTACTGTAGCGAAATCCGGAGTAGACCCGCAGGCCCTGCGGCGTGTGAACGAGCACGTAGGGAACGACGTCTTGATTCCACACAAGCTTGTGAAGGTCGCTTGCAGCTGCGGCATCGGCAGCATGGCAAACGTAGATAAGGGGAACGATTCGCTCAGGCTTGGTGCTCGAATCGCGAAGGCAATAAACGCCTTCGACGCGCCAGTCCTTAGCTGCGTCAGGTTTGGATACTCCGCGACGGAAAATATGTCCGTAGCCCGGTGCAGACTCAAATGCGGCATCGCCGCGCCGCAGATAAGACCGCGAATCGGCGTAGCCCAGTTTCTCGACTAGAGCCTCCAAATTCATTGGTTCAGCAAAAATCGTGATTTGTTGGCGGTGGGATTATCACACCCGCGTTTTGGCCTTTGCTTCGATTAGAAGCAAGGAATCAGCAAAAAGTTTTCGACCTTAAGTCAGGCAGGCCTTGAAGCCTTCGGTGAGGGTGGCGCGGTCGAGATTTTTGCCGATGAAGACGAGAGTGTTCGTTCGGTTTTCGCCGTCCTTCCAATCGCGGTCAAACTTCGCGTCGAAGAGCATGTGCACGCCTTGGAACACGAGGCGTTTTTTGGTTCCTTTCACCACGAGCACGCCCTTCATGCGGAAAATATCGCCCCCCTTGGTCGCGAGCAGAGTTGAGATCCATTCGTTGAGTTTCTTCCCATCGAGTTCGCCAGCGATACTGATGCCCACGGAGGAAACTTCCTCGTCGTGAGTGTGTTCGTGGCGGAAAGTTTGGTCCCAACCATAACGCACGACGTCGCCGGACGGAGTGTGAAGATGCGTTGGCACATCATGACCGGTGAAAAGAACATATTGGCCGGCAGCCGGAATTTTTACCACGAACTCGCCATTTTCATCCTGGAGTTTGAGACGGTGAAGTTTGCCGTCAGCGGCGATGGTTTCGCCAGGGAGGGTGATTTTCTCCCAATCGGAAAAAGCGAGAACAGCAGACTTGATCGTGGGGTCGTAGCGTGAATTCGTCGCTGTAGCCGGGGGCGCTGACCCCGGCCCGGAAATTTTCGCAGCGGAGGAACCAGGGTGAGCTGGAGCCGCGCCGACCCCGGTGCGGTCCGAACCCGGCGAGGTCGCCGCGGCTCCAACGATTGGCGCGACAATCACGTCGAGTGAATTATGATCATGCCCGCAGCTCTCCCCGCACTCATGATCGTGGTCATGATCATGACCATCGTGATCGTGATGATGCGCGCCGATCGCGAGTGTGTAGTCGCCCGCCGGCAATTCGTACGCGCCGGCCCACTCGAATGGATATTCGGGTTCGAGAAACTGTGGATCGACGTCAACGGCGCGGTCGAGACTGAAACCGCCAATGTCGATTACCTTGTCGAGCGCGATCTCGGCATGCTTGGTGCGATGAACTTTCGCGACGGCGTTGATGACGTGGATGCGTTTCTCTAGTGCATCGAGGTCGGCGGGTTCGATCAAATCGGTTTTGTTGAGCAGGATGACATCGGCGAATGCAATCTGCTTCATCGCCTCGGGCGAATCGTCGAGGTGCAGCAAAACGTGCTTGGCATCGACGAGCGTGACGATCGCGTCGAGCCGGTAATTTTCCTTCATCTCCGGATCGGAGAAAAAAGTCTGCGCCACCGGGCCGGGATTGGCGAGGCCGGTCGTCTCGATGAGAATCGCATCAAGCCGGTCCTTGCGTTTCATGAGCCGCGAGAGAATCCGCAGCAGGTCGCCGCGCACGGTGCAGCAAATGCAACCGTTGTTCATCTCGAAAATTTCCTCGTCGGACTGGATCACAAGCTGGTTGTCGACGCCCACCTCGCCAAATTCGTTTTCAATGACGGCGATCTTCCGGCCGTGCTGCTCGGTCAGGATGCGGTTGAGCAGGGTGGTTTTGCCGGCGCCGAGAAAGCCGGTGAGAACGGTAACAGGAATGGGAGCGAGGGCCATGAGCGGGGACGTTTGAATGGTAGTCGGTAAACAACCAGCAAACTCGTCAGAGCAGCCTTTGCAACCGCGACGTCGGGTAAATTCAGCAGTCCGGGGTGGGCGAAGGCGCGATCCGGTGTGGCTTTGGCGCTTCTCCCTTGCGGAAGGACCTGCAGCCGTCCTGTAATCTAAATCCTTCCTACGCGGCTCGATTTTCACTGATGCCGCTTCGCACTAGTTCCGCCCTGCGCAAGTCGTTGCTCTCGCCCGATGGCCTCAGAAAAACCATCGTGGATATCCCGCAATTCTCCCTCG
>JAYVMJ010000226.1:0-3346 GCA_043759025.1 Verrucomicrobiota bacterium
TTGCGGCGGTGAATGCTCGGGGCTTTACCACGGCGCCGTGGTGAGGGTTTCGGCTAAAACGAGAGCGGAATAGCTGGAGCGCGGGCGACCCGCCCGCGAGAACACGGCAGCGGGGTCGCCGCCGCTCCACAGGGAAGAAAGTAAGACGGATTTCCGAAGAGCGCCGAAAGTGCGCGCCAACAAAAAGCCCGTGGCGTAAACCACGGGCTGGCGAAAAAACGGCGTTCGATGGCCGAGGTCGGCTTAAGCGCGGCCGAGATAGGAACCGTCGGCGGTGCTGACCTTGATCAATTCGCCGGCTTTGATGAAGAGCGGAACTTGAACGACGAGACCCGTTTCGCAGGTCGCCGGTTTCTGCACGTTGCTGGCGGTGTCGCCTTTGATGCCGTCGGAGCTCTCGGTGATCTTGAGCACGACGGAAGAGGGAATATCGATGGTCACCGGGACGTCATTGATGAAGAGGACGTCAGCCTTGCCGTTGGCGACGAGGTAGTGCTTGGAGTCGCCAATCATCGTCGCGTTGATTTCGAACGTCTCGAAGGACTCCGGGTCCATGAACGAGTAGGTGTCACGGTCGACGTAGCTGAATTCGAGGGTGCGGCGATCCGTCGAGAGCACGTCCACGTGATCGGGGGAGTTAAAGCGTTGTTCGAGCGATTTGCCGTACCGCAGATTGCGCATCTTCACCTGAACGAAGGCGCGAAGATTTCCCGGCGTACGATGCTGCGTCTCCATGATGAGGTGCGGCTCACCGTTGAAATTGATGACTTGGCCTTTGCGAAGGTCGTTGGCTGCGGGCATGACAGGTACGGATGGAGGGTTTTTAGTTACGTAAGGGGATAGGGATTACCGAGGGGATTTCGGCGATGTCAACCCTCGTCCTTCAGAATCGTGGGTCGGAATTCCGCGAGTGCCATTGGTTGGCGGTTTGCGTTCAAACGCCGCCGGTTCGGAGACCTGATCGGTTTGATTTTGGCCGTGCCATTGCCCGTTTGGTCCCATCTCCAAGCTTGTCATTTGCAAGAGGTTTCCGACACTCCGACGAAACATACCAATGAAGCAGCGTACCCTCCTGCGCGAGGTCTCCATCAAGGGCAATGCCCTCCATACTGGCGACGCCGTGCACATGACTTTCAAACCCGCACTAGTAAACTACGGAATCGTGTTCCGACGCATGGACCTCCACGGCCATCCGGAGCTCAAACCCCGGGTTGACCAGATAACCGACTTGGTCCGCGCGACAACCATTCAAGTGGGTCACGCTAAGCTTCATACGGTGGAACACGTGCTGAGTGCGCTCCACGGCTGCGGGATCGACAATCTCCTGATCGAAATCGACGCCAGCGAACCTCCGATCATGGACGGTTCCGCCCGGCCTTTTGTGCAGCTGATCCAGCAGGGCGAACCGGTCGAACAGGACGCTGATCGCGAGTATTTTGTCCTGACCGAAACGGTGTCAGTGGCTCGCGGAAATTCGTCCATCATCGCGTTGCCGTACGACGGCCTAAAAATTACCTGCACCTCGGCCGACGACCGCGGCATCCATACGCAGCATCTTTCACTCGTCATAGATCCGGAAACCTACGCCGCCCAGGTCGCGGCGTCGCGCACGTTTACCATTTACGAGGATATCGAGGAGCTGATCAAGCTGGGCAAAATCAAGGGCGGCAGCCTCGACTGCGCCGTGGTCATCAAAGGCGACAAAATCATTTCCAAGGAACCGCTGCGGTTCGCCGACGAATTCGTCCGGCATAAAATTCTCGATATCATCGGCGACATTCTCCTGCTCGGGGTGCCGCTTAAGGCGCACATCGTCGCCGTGCGACCCGGTCACGCCGTTAATGCCGAGTTGACCAAGATCCTCTTCGAGAAATACGAGACTTGGAAAAAAGGCGGGAAGAAACCGGCGAAACCCGCCGCGCCGAAAGCCGACCTCGCGACCGAGACCAGCCTCGATATCCGCCGCGTGCTCGACATGGTGCCGCACCGCTATCCGTTTGTCATGCTCGACCGCGTCGTCGAGATGAGCGAGTCCGAGCTGACCGCCATCAAGAACGTCACGTTTAACGAACCGTATTTTCAGGGACATTTTCCCGGTAATCCTGTCATGCCCGGCGTGCTGCAACTCGAAGCGATGGCCCAGGCTGCGGGAATTTTAATGGTTCGCCGCTCGAGCACGGAAGGTAAGACCACGCTCTTCATGAGTTGCGACAAGGTGAAGTGGCGGAAGCCGGTTCGCCCGGGTGATCAGATTTTGATCAAGGCCAGGATTACGAAAATTCGTGGTGCGATCGCCTGTGCGGAAGGCGAGTGTACGGTGAATGGTCAGGCCGTTTCGTCGGCCGACATGATGTTCGCCTTCGTCGACAACGCGGATCTCGAATAGGCCATGGCTCAACAAATTCACCCCACCGCGATCATTGAACCCGGTGCGACGCTGGCGGACGACGTCGCCATCGGTGCGTACGCCTACGTCGGCGGCAAGGCGGTGATCGGCGCCGGCACGGTCATTCATCATCACGGCAACGTCGAGGGTCGCACGACCATCGGCGAGCAGTGCGAGATTTTTCCTTTTTCCTGCGTCGGAACCAAAACGCACGACCTGAAATTCAAAGGCGGCGAGCCCGGCCTGATTGTCGGCGACCGGAATGTGTTTCGCGAATATGTCAGTGTGCACGGGGCAACCAACGACGCCGAGTTCACCCGCATGGGCAACGACAACGTGATTCTTGCTTACAGCCACATCGCGCACGATTGCGTGGTGGGGAATTTCCTCGTGATGAGTTCGCAGACCGCGCTCGCCGGCCACGTGCTGGTCGAGGATCACGTCAACATCGGTTGGGGCACGGGGGTTCACCAGTTTTGCCGCGTCGGCGCGCACGCGATGCTCGGGGCCATGTCGAAAATCGTCCAGGATGTGCCGCCTTATGTGATCGCTGATGGCAATCCCGCCGTCGCCCGTTCCATCAATAAGGTGGGCCTCGAGCGCAACGGTTTTAGCATCGAGCAACTCGAAGCCGTGAAGCAGTTGTTTCGCGTTGTCTTTCGTGCCGGCCACAACCGGACGCAAGCGCTGGAAAAATTGCGCGAGCACGTGCTGGCCGGTACGCCCGAGTTCAAGCATTTCCTCGCCTTCGCCGACGCCAGCGAGCGTGGTTTCATCTCCAGCAAGTAAGCGCAGTTTGCGAGCAGTGACCCGCGACTTGGGGTTTGATTTGTTCGCGGCGGGGTTAGTCTAAATTCCTCAGTTCGATCTCGTCACAGAGTTCGGGGGGGAGAAACACGTGTGCTGAGTTGATGCGCGAATTTGAATTCACCTAACGGGTGATAGAGCATTGGGCAATTT
>JAYVMJ010000227.1:0-4275 GCA_043759025.1 Verrucomicrobiota bacterium
AGGAATTCTTGAACCAGCTGATTTCGTCGCAAGTGGTCCCTGTCCTCAATCCCATCGGGTTCGACCGGGATGGCCGGCCCTTGCGCATCAATTCCGATCTGCTCGCGGCGGAACTCGCGGAAGCGCTGCACGCCACGAAAATAATTTACTTCACTCCCTGCGAGGGCCTCGAGATCGGCGGCAAGTTGCGGCACGAAATTTCGGCCGAAGCGCTGCGAGCGGTAATCGACAGCAAACCTGATTCGATTAACGAGCCCATGCGCAGCAAAGCCGCCCACGCCATCAAGGCCGTGGAAAATGGCACCCCGCGCATTCATCTGATCGACGGCCGCCTGCTCGACGGATTGCTCAACGAAATTTTTTCCAACGAAGGCGTTGGCACGCTCATCCACGGCAACGAATACCAACAAATCCGCAAGGCGACCCGCCGTGATGTGCGCGCGATCTACAATCTGACCCGACAGGCCGTGAAACGGGAGGAGCTGGTTTATCGGACCCAACAGGCCATCGAAAAAAACATCGAACACTTCTACGTGTTCGAAATCGACGAGAACATCATTGCCTGCGTCTCGCTCCAATTTTATCCGGACAAACCCAAGTTCGCCGAGATCGGGTCGCTGTACGTCATGCCGTTTTATCATCATCGCGGCATCGGCAAGAAGATGGTGGATTACGGCTGTATGATGGCCAAGGAAGGCGGTGCCGCGACCGTGATCGCGCTGTCCACTCAGGCCTTTTCATTTTTCACGTCAGTCTGCGGCTTCGAGGAAGCCGAGAAGGAAGTCCTGCCCGAATCGCGCCTCAAAGCCTACGAGGAAAGCGGCCGGAATTCGAAAGTCCTGACGAGAAAACTCTGAGCGAAAGTGCGCGGGAGATCGCGAAGATCGGATCGGGTCAAAGAGCAAACGCGGCCCGCTCGACCTCATTTCACGTACTGCCAATCCTCGATCCGTCATCTGAGCGCAGCGAAGGATCCATCGTCACGAGCATGATGAAGTCTGCGATAGCATGGATTCTTCACTCCGTTCAGAATGACAAACGCTCGGGTGTTCATCCTCAGCGTAGCGAAAGATCCAGGGGAACGACCATTCGACCAGGCCGCGCGCATACCTCTCATCCGCGCACTCCCGCTTACCCCTTCAACTCAACGATCACCTGAATCTCCGCGGTCGTGCCCTTGGGCAGACCAGCGGCGGCAACAGCGGCGCGGGCGTGTTTGCCGGCGTCGCCATAAAGCTTCGCAAACAGGTCCGACGCACCGTTGATCACGGCGGGACTGTCAGTGAAACCGCTGACCGCATTGACGAAACCGTTGACGAGTACGAATTGCTTCACGCTGTCGAGGCTGCCGGTCGCGGCTTTGATGTTCGCGAGTGTGTTGAGCGCGCAGATTTTAGCGGCCTCGTAGCCGGCCTCCACGGTCTGTTCCTTGCCCACCTGGCCAACGTGGGTCATCTCGCCATTGAACGAGCTGATCGTGCCGGCAAGATAAAGCAGATTGTCCGTGCGGACATACGGGACATAGCTCCCGGCGACAGCGGGTGGATTGGGCAGTTTGAGACCGAGTTCGGCGAGTTTGGCTTCGATGTTCATGGGAGAAATTTGAGCTGAGGGGTAACGACTAACGACCACTAATAAACACTAATTTCAGCGACCCGGAAAAATTGCGGGAATCAAATTGAACCGGTACTCCTGCGCCGACACCAGTAACATTAAAATCGAAGATGGAAGCTCGACCCAAACGGCATTTCGTATCGAAACGACCGACTGTTCGCGCTCAATTCATCTCGCGCCTCCGTTTTTGCGTGATTTTCGCTTGTACGAAATGGTCGTTGAACATGAGCAACGACACTTCTTCGTCGGTGATCATGTGGGCGTTCTTGAAAATCGGTTCGCTCGAAACCACCACGGTGCGTGCCTTCCCGTCGCCGCCAACAACGGTGTCGGTGATCGGTTTTGACCCCACCTCGACCTGCGTCGACACATCTGAGATCTGCCGCGAGTACACCCAGATCTCGGCCTTGCCAGTCGGCGGCTTCAAGGGTGTCCTGTCCCGTGGCTGCCCCATGATTTTGATGACCTCGCCGACTGACATGGCCTTTTTTAACTGCAGTTCCGGTCGGTCGAGCGCGGTATCGCCCGCCCGCTTCTCGGAGGGGGCGTTGCCCTTGGCGTCGGTGGCCGAGGCGGAAACCGCCGAGGCAATGATCGTGCAAAGAACCAAAAGTTGAGTGTAACGCATGGTAATTAATTTAAAATTCGGACCTGAAAATCGGATGGTTTATATGGATAGGGAGTTGGGCACATTGCAGGTCCAATGCCACTTCCATTAATTCATTTATCGAGTTACACATAAGATAATTACGGAATGGACGCTTAGCCAATAAGGCGGAAGTTGTCTCAAAAACGAACGCGCCCTTTCCCAGCTTCGGGAATATTTCGCGCAAACTAAGTGCCTTCAGGGGATGTATCTCACTACGACCCGACTCAGCGACTTCGTCTTGAATTTAGGAAACAGAAGGGGCTGCTAAATCGCAGTTCTAGCCAATACGCCATTTTGCTCGGCGCCGCCCCGATGGCGGAAGATCATTTGCAAGTTTAACGCATCGCGAACCGGAGCCGGTCAACCATTGGGGAAGCACACACCCGCGAATTGGTCGCTCACTGCGGCAAGCTTCGGTTCATGTCCTCGGCAGTGACCAATCCGCTTGTTCTGCTTTCGGGAATTATATCTTAATCTCCCGTTCCTCCTGTCCAATCAACGGATCGACTTCACTTCCTCACCTACCCGGTTTCGGCAGAAATTCAAAAGTGGCGACGTCTTCCACCGAGACAGGTTTGTCGAGCACGCCCACTTCTTGCAGCAATTTGATTTGTTTTTCCAGTCGGGCAGTCGTCAATTGGCCGGTCTCCTCCCCTTTTGCCGGATCGCCCGCGACCAACTTGTAGTCCTTCATGGCCTTGATGCTGTAAGCCATGAATTCCGGCGTAAGATCGCGGCGTTTCGCGCGAAGCAGTACGTTGGCCGGCTCCGGGTCGCCGGATAAATAATCCACCCAACCCTTGATGCTCGCGCGAACAAATTTGCCGACGATGGCCGGGTGTTTCGCGATAAAATCCGTGCCGGCAAACATCACGCGGTAAGGCTCGTAGTCGTCGCTCGCGATGAGCAGTGCACCCACTTTCGCCCCGCGTTGGCGGGCAAAATACGGCTCGTTCGTCACGAAACACTGCTGGACAAATTCCGGGTTGTTCATGAACCGCGCGAGGTCGCCCAAGAGCGGAATCAGGTTAAACTGAATGCCCATTTTCTTTTGCACCACCTGAATCCACGTTGAACCGGCGCCGGCCATCAGCGTTTTCCCCTGGAGATCCTTCAAGCCGTGCAAGGGATGTTCCTCGTGAAATAGAATGCCTTGTGGATCGCGCTGCATCTCGGCCGCGACCATCTTGATCGGAACCCCCCGCGCCACCGCGACAATCACATCGTCACCGTTGGTCATGCCCAGATCCGCCCGGCCCATCGCCACGCCTGCCATTACCTGCGCATTAGGACCGCCGGGAATTATTTCCACGTCGAGTCCTTCCGCTGCATAGAAACCCTTGGCCAGTGCTTGATAATAACCGCCGTGTTCCGGCTGCGGATACCAATCGGTCTGAAAGCGCACCTTGATCAATGCCGTGGCTGTGGACGCAGTCGGTTCCGATTCCTTGGCGTAACCGGCAGCGAGGATCAGGATGGCAAAGGCAGACAGTGAAAGAGCACAGTGCAAAATGGATTTTTTCATGGAGGCGGAAATGTCTCAGGTAGGACTCAACACGATTTTGAATCCAATGAAAGCCTCCAAATCTGGCTCAAAGCCGTGAAATCAACGCCCGGAGATAATTAACCACAGAATAAACGGAATACACAGAATTCAGATGAAGCGATTGAGTGGGATGGTCGCTTTTCCGTGTATTCGGTGTTTTCTGTGGTGCTAAATTCCGAGGACAAATGACCGCGAATCACACTGATTTTAAACCAGAGGACGGACGGGTTCGAATATAATGCCATCCCGTCCGCGATGAGCGGACGCCTCAGTTCCAATTCCAGAGACGATTAGTCGGAGGTGATTTCGAGCAAGTTTCGCGTCTTCCATTAAGCGAAACCATCAGCGATTTACCCTTCTATAGAGGCTGTCCCAAAAGTCGGGTTTTTGAAAACGCGGGTATTTCGCGGCGACAAAAACAGCGAATCGTCCTTTTGCCGGGGATTTTAATTCGCGGTCGGTGCTG
>JAYVMJ010000228.1:0-2099 GCA_043759025.1 Verrucomicrobiota bacterium
CGGCGCGGACTACGATACCGAAGTGGTGGAAATGCATCATCGTTTCAAGAAGGACGCGCCTAGCGGGACGGCCGAGCGGCTGGTCGAAATTATTTTAGAGGAACGCAAACTCGACCGCACAGCCCTGCGGCACGGTCGCTCGGGCATCACGGGCGCACGCCCGGCCAATGAAGTAGGCATTCATGCGCTCCGCGGCGGTGACGTGATCGGCGATCATACGGTGATTTATGCGGCGCTCGGCGAGCGGATCGAACTCACCCACAAGGCGAGTGATCGTGCGATTTTTGCCCGCGGCGCCATCCGGGCCGCGCATTGGGTGGTCGATCAAAAACCCGGGGTCTACGACATGCAGGACGTGCTCGGCTTGAAATGATCACGAGCATTTCCGGCATTCTCATTTCGGCCACGCCGCTCAATGCCATTATTGAAACCGGCGGCTTCGGGTATGAAGTCCATATTCCCGTCACGACGGCTGAAAAGCTCCCTTCCATCGGACAACAAACCAAACTTCATACTCTCGCGGTTTATCGCGAGGATTCACAGACGCTCTACGGTTTCGCTTCCGAAGAGGAACGTGATTTTTTTCGGTTACTGGTTGAGAAAGTCACCGGCGTCGGCCCGAAAATGGCCTTAAGTGTCCTCGGCAAGCTTTCTCTTGCCACCCTGAAAAGTGCCATCGTGGCCGGTGACGTGGCTTTACTCGCAAAATGTCCGGGTATTGGCAAAAAAACCGCAGAGCGCCTCGTAATGGAACTGCGAGACAAGCTCAATCCGGCGGATATCGGAACAGTTTCCAACCCGCCCACTGGAAACACGGCTGGCGGCGGCGCGTTGGTTGCGGAGAACAAAATACGTGATGCAGTCCTTGCTTTGGTTGCTCTGGGTTATAAAGCCGCAGACGCGGACAAATCGGTCCGCCAAGCGTGGGTCACTTTGGGAGCTTCGGCCTCAACTGAGGCCTTGATTAAAAAAGCGCTCGGCTAAAACGAGCGCCTGCTTACCGCTGAAACTGAAAAGCGGCAAACTCAGCCTGCTGTGAAGCGGCCGGCTTGCTCCGGAAAATACGCGACGAACCTGCGGGTTGGGAATCGAAGACTCCGTCCTCGAAAAGCGAGGTCGTCCGGCTGGGTTGGATCTGGCCACTTGCAAACGCGCGCTGATCTTCCTTGCGCATGGCGGCGAGCATCACCGCGTAATCCTGATCCGCGACGAGACTGGTTGATCGTGCGGCCACCGCGACCGGCTTGGATTGCTCCATAACCGCAACCACTGGCTGGCTCGAAACCGGCAACGATTGCACAACTGCGACAGGCTGCACGGCCGTTGTTTTAACCGCTACCGTTTGAGACTGGCTGGCGGCGTTATGACTGAAAGTGACCTTCGCAAAAGCAAGCGCCACGCAAGCTGCAGCCAACCCAGTCGCGTAATAAGTCCAATGCTTCCGGCGCCCGGATTGGGGTTCAAACCGGGCGATGTTGACCTGCGTCTTCAATTTGTCCTCTGGCAGTGCACCATCTTCCGAACGGAAACTCTCATAAACGAGCGTGGTGGCACGATGCATCTGGCAGTACTGGCGGTAAATCGCGCGACGGCGGGGATCCGCCTGCATCTCGGCTTCAAGCAACTCCATTTCGTCCCCGGATATTTGCCGGTCGATATAAAGGTTAACCAATTCAATGAAGTGATTGTCTTTCATGGTTGAAATTCTCCCCCAAGTTTTTCGCGCAGGCTTTCGCGGGCGCGAGCAATCCGGCTTTTGACAGTGCCGACGCTGATGCCGAGGATTCCGGCGATTTCTTCGTAAGAAAGATTCTGGACGTTTCTTAAAATCAGGATTTCCCGATGCTTTTCATTCAGCAATTCCATGCACTCGGCCACGCGGCTGACGAATTCCTGGGTCACGGTCGCGTCCTCCGGCGTTTCCTGTTCGGTTGGAATCAGCTCGGCGAGCGTCGTGTCATTGTCGCCACTCACCGGAGCATCGAACGAAATGGATTTGTCGCGCTTGCGCCGCCACCAATACCAATAGCGATTGCGGGCCAGATTGGTCGCGATCTGGTAAAGCCAAGTGGAAAAGGCGGAATCGCCCCGGAAATTAA
>JAYVMJ010000229.1:0-12816 GCA_043759025.1 Verrucomicrobiota bacterium
AGTTCACGCGGACTTTTGTCGCCAACGCTGACGCCGGAATGACCGTTCGCCAAAATCAACACGCTGTCGTTGGTGCTCATGTCGCCATCGACCGTGATGCAGTTGAATGTGCCCGTGACCGCTTCCGAAAGCGTCTTTTGGAGGAAACTGCGCGGAACGGAAAAATCCGTCGCCAGAAACGCCAGCATCGTCGCCATATTGGGTTGAATCATGCCCGCGCCTTTCGCGATGCCCGCCACCACGTGCTTTTTGCCGTCGTAAGTGAAGCTCACCGTTACCGTTTTGGGTTTGGTGTCGGAAGTCAGAATCGCATCCGCTGCATTCTTCCCATGCGCCGGCGTACGACCTTTTTCAGTTACCGCGCGTTCAATTCCCTTGAGCAATCGCTCCATTGGCATCGGCTGGCCGATCCGCCCGGTCGAGCACACAAAAAACGATGAAGCCTTGAGGTTGAGCGAAGCCGCGGCTCGCTGCGCCGTCGCTTGGGCGTCGCGCAATCCGTCGGGACCCGTACAGGCGTTCGCGTTGCCGGAATTCGCAATGATGCCGTGAAACGAACCCCCGTCGCTGAGGTGTTTCTGGCAGAGCACCACCGGGGCGGCCTTCACGGCGTTTTTCGTAAAAGTGCCGGCGGCCGTGCAGGGGCGGAGAGAAAAGAACAGCGCCAAATCGAGACGTTTGGGGTCGTTTTTCTCCCGAATATCGCAGGCGACGGCCGCAGCTTCGAAGCCGGGCACATCAGTAATACCGGCACTATCGAGGGTAACAATCAATTGGGTCATGGGGAAAACGAAATGCTGGGCGCGACTCGGAATACGGTTAATTCAAACCCGAGTTCTCGGGGAAGCCGAGCCACAGATTCATGATTTGCACGGCCTGGCCGCTGGCGCCCTTGACGAGATTATCGAGGGCGGAAGTGAGAATGAAATTCCCGGTCCGCGAATCGAGGACTGCGGAAATATCGATCCGGTTCGTGCCAGTGACGTAAGCCGTATCCGGGGTCTCGCCCGCGGGCAAAATGGAGACAAAAGGGCGACCCGCGTATGCCTGCTTCCACGCTGCGTAAACGGCTTCGATGGTCGCGCCCTTGGCCGCTGGCACCGTGATGGTCGTGGCAATGCCGCGCCGCATCGGGGCGAGGTGGGGATTGAATTGTATCACGATCTTTTTCCCGGCGACTGCGGAGAGCTGTTCCTCGATTTCCGCGAGATGCCGATGCTTCGTGAGACCGTAAGCCTTGGCGCTCTCGGCGCGTTCGACAAAAAGGTATTGCTCGTCGATTTTTTTCCCGGCTCCGCTCACGCCGCTAAACGAATTAGCGACGATGTGCTCGGCCGTGACGAGGCCGGCTTTGAGCAAAGGCGCGAGCGGCACGAGCACGCTGGTCGGGTAACATCCCGGAGCCGCGGCAAGTTGGGCTTCCTGCTTCCATTTGGGATCGGTTAGCTCCGGCAGGACAAAACGGGCCTGCGGCAAAAGGGCCGGGGCATGATGCGAACCGTAGTACTTTTCGTACACCGCAAGCTCCGCGATCCGAAAATCCGCGCTGAGATCAACTACCTTCCGGCCCGCGGGAACAAAGGTCTTCGCATAATCAGCCGCGGCACCGTGAGGCAGGGCTAAAAACCACAGGTCTACATCTTCCCGTGCCGCCAGTGACGCAGGATCGGAATCGCTGAAATTAAGCTGCTCCGCCGCCGTGCCACGCAACGAATGAATAATCGTGGACACCGGTTTGCCCGCGTGTTGACGCGAGGTAACCACCGTCAGTTTGACCTGCGGATGACTGAGGAGGAGCTTGACCAGAACTTCGCCGGAATAGCCCGAGGCGCCGACAATGCCGACATTCATTTAAGGGAAAAGTAGAGTTAATGGGTCCGACCCGAGAATCGAGAAGTTTCGTATCCGCAAAAAAAGAAGCGGAGGCCGTGGGGCGCTCCGCTTCGAGAGAATCGTGTTTCCAGTCCGGCGATTAACGCTTGGAGAACTGGAAGCGCTTGCGGGCGCCCGGTTGACCGGGCTTCTTGCGCTCTTTTTCGCGCGGATCACGGGTGAGGTGACCGGCTTTCTTCAACGTGACGCGCAGCTCGGGATTGAACTTCAACAGGGCGCGGGCGATACCGTGGGCCACCGCACCGGACTGGCTGCTGATGCCGCCGCCGGCGACGTTCACCAACACGTCAAACTTGTCCTTGCTGTCGGCCGTTACGAGCGGAGCGATAGCGCGGCGCACGAAATTGTCGTGCGTGAAATAGGTTTCGAACTTGCGGTCGTTGACCGAAAGATTGCCGGAGCCGGCAATGAGACGGACGCGGGCGGTGGAGGTCTTGCGACGGCCGGTGCCGGAATATACGGAGGTTTCAGCGCTCATGGGTTACCTTTAAAGCTTAACGGGATTCTGAGCCTCGTGATCGTGCGTCGCGCCCGGGAAAACCCGGAGCTTGGTCAGCATCGTGTTCGCGAGACGATTCTTTGGCAGCATGCCCTTGACCGCCTGCATGATGATAAATTCCGGCTTCTTGGCGCGGACTTCGGTCAGCTTGCGGTATTTCTCGCCACCGACATAGCCGGAGAACGACATGTACTCGGTGGATTCTTCTTTTTTACCAGTAAGAACGACTTTGCTCGCGTTGATCACAACCACGTAATCACCCGTGTCGACGTGCGGCGTGTAGGTTGCTTTATGACGGCCGCGAATAATATTCGCGGCTTTAACAGCGAGACGGCCCAGCACTTTGCCTTCAGCATCGATCAGATACCACTTGGGCTGCACAGTCTCTTTCTTGGCCAGATAGGTTTTCATTTGCGGAAAGGGGCCAAAAGGAAGGATTTCGCTACCCCCTGTCAACCCCGAACCCTTCACATTTTTCAATTACTCCGAACAGACTTCTTAAATAGCCGAATGGGAAGGCTTATGCTGGGGGATTTTTCGCCAATCTCGACCGAATTGCAGTTTAGAAACTATCCCAAGACGCAATCAAGCTGAACGCCGGAGAAATTTCCTGGGCCTCGCTCGGCGGGGCCGATTTTCTGGCCAAAGCGGCTGAACCCGAGGGATGTGTTTGTTTTCAAGCGCATTATCCCTTACATTCATTTTCCCATGGAAAATGCTCGTCGATGGATCGCTTTTAGCGCCGGCGTACTCGGCTTTGCCGGGGTGGTCTTGGGGGCATTGGGGGCGCATGCCTTGAAGGAGACCCTCACATTGCGTTCCAGCTTGGATACTTGGCACACCGCAGTGCTTTATCATCTTGTTCATTCGGTGGCTATTCTCGCCCTAGGGCGGGGCCTTTTAACCGATGGAAAGGGGATGATCTGGGCGGCCCGGTGCTGGATTATAGGAATTGTTCTGTTTTGCGGTTCACTTTATGGGCTGGCGCTCGGCGGGCCAAGGATCCTCGGACCAATCACCCCGCTGGGTGGTCTCGCATTTCTCACCGGCTGGGCGCTCGTCGCCATCAAATCCCTCCAATCGCCCTACACCACACCGAACGCGTGAAGCTACCTCCACCACTGACCGCCGCCTTTTCCGCCCTGCGCACTGCAGGGGGGAGACCGCGCTTGGTCGGAGGTTGCGTTCGCGACTGGCTGCTGGGCCTTCCGCCCAAGGATTTCGACATCGAGGTATTCGATCTCGATTACGAGACGATGGGGCGAGCACTTGCGGCGTTTGGGCCAACCGATCTCGTCGGTCGAAGCTTTGGTGTGCTCAAAGTCCGGTTGGAGGGCGTGGAATACGACTTCAGCTTACCGCGTCGCGAATCCAAAACCGGTGCGGGTCATCGCGGTTTTGCCGTTACGCCAGATTCCTCGCTGACGGAAGCCGAAGCGGCGGCGCGCCGGGATTTCACGATTAACGCACTCTCCTACGATCCCGTTGAAAATCGCCTGCTCGATTTCCACCATGGAGTCGAAGATCTGAAGAACAGGATTCTTCGGCACACCAGCGCTGCTTTTGTGGAGGATCCCCTCCGCGTTCTCCGCGGCGTTCAGTTCGCCGCGCGGTTTGAGCTCACTATCGCGCCCGAAACTGCGGAACTCTGTCGTTCGATCGTTGAGAGTTATGCCGAGTTGCCCGTCGAACGCGTGTGGGGTGAGTGGGACAAATGGGCCACCAAGTCGAAAAAGCCTTCGCTCGGCATCGCCGTCCTCAAGGAAACCGGCTGGATAAAACATTTTCCCGAGATCGCCGCCCTTGACGGAGTGCCCCAGGAACCGGAATGGCATCCCGAAGGCGACGTGTTCATCCACACCAACCATTGCCTGGACGCGCTGGTTGGACTTGCCGCGTGGCAAGGCGGCACCCTTGAGACGCGGAGGCGTCTGACTTTCAGCGTACTCGCGCACGACTTCGGCAAAGCCACCACCACGAAGCAGCTGGAGCGCCGCGGCCAACTCCGCTGGACCAGCATGGAACACGAGGCCGCCGGTGGCCCGATCGCGGAAGCTTTCCTCACGCGCCTCGGTGCGCCATTGGATTTGATCAATTACGTCCGCCCGCTGGTGGTTAACCATCTCATGCACCATCACGGACAAACCGAGCTCCGCGACACAACCGTACGGCGCCTGGCTCGAAAAATTGCGCCGGCCACGATTGATGATCTCATCGCCGTGATGCTTTCGGATCATTTTGGCCGGCCACCTTTGATCCCCCGCGAAACGATCGCGCGCATCGACTCGCTGCGCGCCGTCGCCCATCGACTCAAGGTGGAACACGCCGCGCCCAAGCCCATCGTGCTCGGTCGCCATCTCATCGCGCTGGGCTATCATCCCGGGCCGCAGTTCAAGCGCGCGCTCGATGCCGCATTCGAATCGCAACTCGACGGCGCCTTCAACGACGAGGCGGAAGGCGTGCAATGGATGAAAAACTATTTGCGGGCGCATCCGCCTCTTTTAACCTCCCAACAAGTCCAAAAAATATGAGTACTCCCAACCAGCTCGAACAGCTCAAGCAATTCACGACGGTCGTGGCCGACACGGGCGACTTCAGCAGCATGAAGGAATACGCGCCGCAGGACGCGACCACGAATCCCAGTTTGATTTTGAAGGCGGCCGGTCTGCCAGCATACGCTCACCTGTTGGACAAAGCGCTCACGGATGCCGGAGCCGGAGCCAGCACCGAAAAAACCATCGACCAGCTTCTCGTTCTTTTTGGTGCCGAGATCTTGAAAATCGTGCCAGGACGCGTTTCCACCGAAGTCGACGCCCGGCTTTCGTTTGATCGCGATGGCTCGATTACGAAAGCCCGCGAAATTATCGGCCTCTATGAAAAAGCGGGGATCCCGCGTGAACGCATCTTGATCAAACTCGCTTCCACTTGGGAAGGCATCAAGGCGGCCGAATTGCTGCAAAAGGAAAAAATCAATTGCAACCTGACGCTGCTGTTTTCGTTCACCCAAGCCGTCGCGTGCGCCGACGCCAAGGTCCGGCTGATCTCTCCGTTCGTTGGCCGCATTCTCGATTGGTATAAGAAAAGCACGGGCAAGGATTACGCTCCGGCCGAAGATCCTGGCGTCCTCTCCGTGACCCAGATTTACACTTACTACAAAAAATTCGGCCACGCGACCGAGGTCATGGGCGCATCGTTCCGCAATAAAGGCGAGATCACCGAACTGGCCGGTTGCGACCTACTCACGATCAGCCCGGCACTGCTCGGCGAACTTAAAGCCAGCACCGATCTGCTTCCGCGTAAACTCGAGCCGGCCAAGGCAAAAGCGGCCGATATTCAAAAGGTCACGTTCGACGAGAAAGGTTTCCGTTTCGCGCTCAACGACGATGCCATGGCCACGGAAAAAACCGCCGAGGGCATCCGGGTTTTTGCCGCCGACATCAGAAAACTTGAGCAGCTCATCAAACAAAAACGCGGATAACTCCCCGCTGTTTCGGTAATCTGAAATTCCGTTTTTTGAACCCGTTTGCGTGCGTCCCAAGTGAGAAATCGCCCGCAAGCAGGTTCCGCCGGCAAAAGCCGCGCCAGCTCCCTCCTCCCCGTTCGTGCATTTCAGTGGGACCTCGCGCGCCAAGTTGAGCGGCTCGATTTCCTCAAAAAACTGCTCCCGCTTTACGCCCGGTGGGGCTATCAGGAGTTGTACCTGCATTTGGAAGACGCGGTCCACTACCCCGCGCTGCCCGGCATCGGACGAACCGACGCATATAGTTATCAGGAACTCGGCGAACTGGTTTTAACCGCCGCCAAAGTTGGCATTCGGGTCGTGCCGATTATCAATTTGTTGGGGCACACGCAGTACCTCATCAAACATCCCGAGTTGCGCGACCTCAACGAACTCCGGGACGAAAATGGCGCGCCGTTGGAACGCGGACAAATCTGTCCGCTGCATCCCCGTCTGCCGGAAATCGCGGAAAAATTACTGGGCGATATCGCGCCTTACTGCACCACCGGCAAAGTTCATGTGGGATTGGATGAATCTTTTCACCTCGGCAAATGTCCGCGCTGCCGCGAGGAAGTGAGTCGCATCGGATTGGACGGTCATTTCGCGGCCCACGTGCAACGCCTGCATCGTGTCTGCACCCGCCTCGAACTGAAAATGGGGATATGGGCTGATATGCTTTATTTCGTTCCCGGCGCGATCTCGCAACTGCCGTCGGGAATCACCGCGTATGATTGGTATTACTACTCCTTCGCCAAAAAACCCCGCGTGGAATTTTTCAATTTCGCGGAACGTGATCTGGCACCGGCCCTCAGAAAACAGGGCATCGCCTATTATGGCTGTCCGATGAATGGCGCCTTTCGCCACGAACCATTGCCGGTTTTTGGTGACCGCTTGGGAAATATCCGTTCGTGGTGGCAACGCTGCAAAACGGTGAAGGCCGATGGATTCCTGATCACTTCGTGGGAAGCAAATCGCCTCGCCCTGGAAACAACGACCGCAGTCGACGCCGCCGCCGCGAGTCTTTGGCTCGAGCCAGAAGTCGAAGACAACACCACCCTTCTCGCGCACGGACTGGACCGTTTGTTTGCCAACAAAAATGTGCGCTCCCTCGCCCGTTCGCTCCTGGCAACGGACGAACATGCTTTTTCGGGTTACGCCCGCTGGCAGATCAACGATCGGTGGGACGTACTCGCCGGGGATGAAAGCGTGAAACTGTATCATGCGGATGAACGCTTTTTTGAGCGCATCTGCGCGGCTCCCGAGTCGTGGCCGAAGGCGTTTAGCGCCAGTTTTATCTTTCGATGCTATCTGGCGCACCGCGACGTCTTCGTCCGGGAATGCGCGAAGAGTATCTTCAAACTTCGTCGCCTGGTTCGCGCGGGAAGGTCTAAAGAATGGGCCACAAAATTGGCGGCGCTGAAACAATCGGCCGCGCAATTCAAAATTAATTTGCCCGTGGGTCAAAAAGCATGCCGGGCAATGTGGATACGCAGTCGGGAGGCCACTGCCGAAGGCGCGAATGACACGCTCTTGAATTCAGATTCTCATCGTCTGGACGAGCTAAAGACGTGGCTCAAACGCGTCGAGAAACAGCCCGAAATCATTTGGGCGGGCACGCCCGTATGCGGTGCGTGGCAACTACGGTTTATGGTGCACAATTTTGCCCCGGCCGTGCAAAAAGTGGCGGTGGAAGAATGCGATGAACATGGCGTCTGGCGCGAATTGATCAGCCGCTTCACGATTGAATTTCGCAGCAACGCCGCGCGGCCGCGCGCCAGAATCAAACGTGAGTTCACCGTTCCGGTCGTTTCACCCGAAAAAAAAATACGCATTGTCGCGCGTGGCGTCGGGCAGGTTGGCGTCAGTCACGTTGCATTGACGAATGGCGTGGAGACCTTGCAAATCAACGCGTTTCGAAGGCAGCGAATCATCGGCCACCGGGTGATAAGACAGGGATTTCCCGAAATGAATCCGCAGCCTGATTCGTATATTGATCTGAAATGGAATGCGCGTTTCGCCCCTCGGGTCCGACCGGAGAAAAATAACAGGCGCACTGCGTAAAGTGCGCCTGCGACCGAAGAAAAGCTCTCGAATCCGTCTGCTGCTCAGAAATCTTTCTCCATCCGGAAATACACAAACGCCTTCTCAGGATTGCTGATGTCGTTGTTATATCCGGTGGACGAATGTTCGTCGAAGGGAGGATCTTCGTTGAACACGTTCCGCGCGCCGACGGTGAATTTGATCCGATGATACCCCCGATAACTGATTTGGGGATTGACGGTGGTTTGATGCTTCACGCTGCCAACGTCGGAGTAATTTTTGAAGGCGCCGATATAATCGACAACCACGGACGCCGACCAATCGCCCAATTCCCAATCGGCCGTATACACACTGCGCCAGCGGGGATAATCATAGGTCCCTTCATAACTGTCGGAATTGTAGCGCAACTTTTCAAGATAGGTCCCACCCAGATTGAAGGTGAACCGGCCAAGTGAGGTCGTCGTCCAAACATAGTTCAATTCCACGTCGATCCCGCGATAGGTCTGGCTGGCGATGTTCAGATACGAGTCGTTGATGTAATTAATGACTCCGAACGTTTCACCCGCCCCCGGCGGATTGCGCACGACGAGACCAGGAAGATTATCTTCATTTTTCAAAATAAAATCCTCCCCCAGTTGCGCAATGAGATCCTTTTGCTTGAATTGCAGCCAATCAACCGAGAGATCGAGGTTTTTGAGCAACCCCGATGATGGGCTCACTTTGAAACCGGCGTACCAGGCATCCGTTTTCTCCGGTTGCAGCTGAGCATTCCCGCCGCCCTTGCTCTCGATTTCGCGCGGTGCGTCATTGGGACGTTTCGGGTCATAGAGCGGACTGGAGCTAAACGTCGTCACTTGGCTCGTATAGAGGTAGGCCAAATCCGGCGCGTGGAATGACTGACCGAAAGACGTGCGAAGCAGGAGCCACTTCGCTGGACGATAAGACAAAGCGAGTTTCGGTTTGGTCGTATTACCAAAATCACTGTAATGCTCGAAACGGCCTGCGAGCTGGAGCTCCAAGTTGGTCAGGAGCGGGACTCGCAACTCGGCATACGCGGAGTCCACCGTGCGCCCTCCGAAGGTTGAGGTGCCTTCCGCCCCGCCCACGATGTTGCCGGTGGCGTCATCCACCGATCGAACGCTCGCCAGCTTGTCATTGCGCCACTCTCCGCCTACCGCGAGTTTCACTGCGCCCGCCGGCACTTGGAAAATCGGACCGTTCGCTTGAATATCGTACGTTCGCTCCTCAAACGAAGCGAAGTAGGGATCGTTGCCGACATAGGTAGCCGTGACCCGCGGATCCTCCGGCCCGAACGGGTTGGCGTACAAGGTTTGTCCGCCAATAACCACGCCGTTGAGCGCCGCTTGGTAAAGGTTATCGAAGACCGATCCACCGTTGAGATTATTCGTTTTGTTTTTGCTGTAAACCGCCGCCGACTCCCACTTCCAGTCACCGGACAAGTTACCACCCAATCCAATTAAAATCCGGGGGGTGTCCGAGGTGACGTCATTGATCCGATTGCCCGCGCTCACCAATCGCGCGTACCACTCGTCTTCGAGATCCACGCCAAACGGGTTGTTGGGATTGGTCGTGGGAATATCCAAGAAGCCGGTCGCGGGTCCGCTGCCATGCTCCGCATAATTGTAGACGGGGGTGGGAGCAGCTTCGATTCTCGTTTCCGAACGCCGAAACGATAACTCGGTAAATCCATAAATCCGGTCGGTGAAATCATATTGGGAGCGCGAATAGAACCCATAGGCGCGCGACTTCGGCACCTGATCGGTTACTGCCTGAAAATTATACGTGCCATGGCTGAAATCGGTGACCGCGAAATCTCCGATCGTTGGTTGAACCTTCGGCGCGGATAACATGTAGTAATTACCTAAACTTGGCACGTACACGACTCCCGGGTATCCCGCAAAACTGCGCAAATCTTCACCGCCCCGCGACGTCAGGTCGGCGTTGGACGAAAATCCATAGTCCGAATCCTTAATGGAGTTTCGCTCGGTCCAGTCGAACGCCGCGATGATCGACAGCTTTCCAGAAGTCGTACCAAAAACGAGCGACCCGGTTTTCTCCAACGAATCGTTGCCCACAGTATTCCCGAACTGTACCGATGCCGTCGTCCCGCTATAGTTCTTGCGCAGGATAACGTTGACGACGCCGGACACCGCATCCGAACCGTAGATGGCCGAGCCACCGTCCTTAAGCACTTGGATCGATTCGATCGCCGCGGACGGGATGCTATTCAGATCAAATACCGTCTGGAGGCCGTTGTAGCCCGGCGACGCCAGCGGGGCCGAGCGTCGGCCATTCAGCAGCACCAGCACATCGTTGTTGCCCAGACCGCGTAAATTGATCGTCGAAGCGCCAGGCGTGAAACTGTTGTTCGACCCCGTGGGAATCAGCGATGCGCCCGTCACGAATGACATGCTGCGTAACGCGTCACCCACGTTCGTGTATCCGCTTAAGTCCAAGGTCGCCCGTGAAATCGAAGACACGGGATTCAACCCCGCCGCATCTATTCCGGAAATATGCGAGCCGGTGACTTCGAATTTATCCAGCGCCACCACATCATCTTTGGACTTCGAATCCAGTGGTGCTGGTGTATCCGAGGAAGAGGTCGCCTGCCCTCGCGCGAGACCAGCGGTGAAAACACCCAAAATCAGGATAAACAGGGTCTGGGCGTTCCTTTTTCGAACTAATCGCGTTTTCATAACATTATGTTCTTCGTTTGTGTTAGGTCACCTTCACCAAATTATTCCACAGGAAACTGGGCGTCGTCCGATCGTACTTCTCAGCACGCAAAAACGCCCCGCCTTCGGTGAAGGACAGTTCATAAGTGTCAGGCGTGTTGCGTCGGAGCCGATCGGCCACCGACCGAAACCTTATGACACAGGCTGCATTCCTCATCTTTTGTTTCAAAATATATTTCCGAAATCGCCGCCGCCATGAAAAAATCAAAGGCTGACCTTCGATAACCCCATAATTTCCTGAATTTTAGCGGCCACACAAGCCATAATCAGGTATTCACTGATTCTGTCATCGCACCGCGGAAAGCGGCTGTTCGGCTTATGACACGCCTTACACGAGAGGCCTGCATCAGACGGCTATGAAGATTTCCCAAAAAACTTTTCTTTCAGTTTCCGGGCTTCGTTGAGCGCTTCGTCAGCCGTGAATCCCGTCACCGTAAAATGCCCCATCTTGCGTCCGCGTCGCGGTTCGCTCTTTCCGTAAAGGTGCAAGCGAACCGCCGGATCGGCCAAAAGCGTTTGCCAGTCGGGTACGCCCGTTTGCGTCTCGCCTGAACCGGGGTTTGCCCACGCATCACCCAGGATATTCACCATCACGATTGGCGAACCCAAGCGCGTGTCACCGAGCGGCAGCCCACAAATCGCGCGCACTTGTTGTTCGAATTGGGAAGTCGCACAGGCATCGAGCGTGTAATGTCCGCTGTTGTGCGTCCGGGGCGCGAGTTCGTTGACCAGCACATCGCCAGTTTTGGTCACAAACAGTTCCACGCCCATCACGCCAACCAAGCCGATCTTATCGGCGATCTCCCGTCCCATTTTTTCCGCCCGCTCAATTACGGACGGGGCAACCCGTGCAGGCACGATGGAGAAATCCAGAATGTGATTCGTGTGAATATTCTCTGCGATAGGGAAAACCCCGGTTGCCCCGGTGGTCGCGCGGGCGACCACGACCGACACCTCGCAGGAAAAATCGATCCACTGTTCAATCACGCAGGCTTGCCCGGTAAATGCCTTCGCGGCCGTGCCAATATCCGTCTCTTCCTTAACTTTGATCTGCCCTTTTCCGTCGTAGCCGAAATCCGCCGTTTTCACGACACACGGCAGACCCACTTCGCGAATTCCATCGGCCACCTCGCCACCCGCCGCGACTTCCACGAAACGCGCATGCGCAAACCCATTTCGCTTCAGCCAGTTTTTCTCCCGCGATCGGTTTTGCGTGGTCTCCAATACGTTCCAGTGCGGATACAACCGCGTAAGCCCCTCGATCGCCTTCAACGGCGCCGCCGGGATATTCTCAAACTCATAGGTCACCACATCGCATTCCTTCGCAAAGGCCGAAAGTGCCGCCAGATCCTCGTAGGGCGCGTTCACTTCCTTGTGCGAGACAGCACCTGCCGGAGAATTCGCCTGCGGTTCAAAAATATGCACGCGATAACCGAGGCGGGTTGCGGCTTGCGACAACATCCGACCAAGCTGGCCGCCACCCAACACCCCGATGGTGCCGCCAGGCAAAACAGTTTTAGCGCATACGCTCACGGCAGTTTCATCTTCAAGATTTTCCTGGTCTGCGCCGTGCGGAATTTCTTCCATGCCGCCCGCGTTTTCGCGTCGCCCTGCGCGAGCACGGAGGCGGCAAACAATGCGGAGTTGATCGCACCGGCCTTCCCAATTGCAAACGTCGCCACGGGAACCCCGCCCGGCATTTGCGCAATGGAAAGCAACGCATCGAGGCCCTTCAGCGCCTTGGATTCCACGGGCACACCGAGCACCGGCAAGGTGGTCATCGCCGCCGTCATTCCGGGCAGATGAGCCGCGCCGCCGGCACCCGCGATGATCACCTTCAATCCGCGGCGTTCGGCCGCCTCGGCATAGTCCACCATTAACTTCGGGGTGCGATGAGCACTGACGACCCGTTTCTCGAAGGGTATGCCCAAAGTGGTGAGGGTTTCGGCAGCATGCCGCATTGTCTCCCAGTCCGAGGAGCTGCCCATTATGATCCCGACAAGTGCTTTCACCATAGACGATAAACCTGTAGGCGAGAAAAGGTCGTAACGGCAAACGGAAAAGACCGCGTTTTCAAAACACTTTTCACCACCCTCCCCGGTTAAACCGACCCTCGTCGCTTCAAATCA
>JAYVMJ010000230.1:0-4155 GCA_043759025.1 Verrucomicrobiota bacterium
TCCCATCCGCCAATGTTCGTTTTGTCATGCTGCCGGTTCAGCAAGGCCAACTTTTTAAAAACCACAATCCTTATGTTAGCGCTTATGGGGCTTGCCCCGGGGTTGTTTACTGTCCCGTTCGGCCTATCGTTTGGTGAGATAAAAACCGGGTTGGTTTTGCCCGGAACTGCTTCTTTTCGTGCCATTCGTGCGTTTCGTGGGCAACTCAGATTGCATTGTTCCGACTCAGGCCGGTTGGATGCGGCATGCGCTATTTTAAACATAGCCATCTGGGTCATCGTCCCCGACTACACGTGGCAGGTTTAAATGCGCTGGCGATTGCTCCGAATTGGCGGCGTGGTGAGTAGTGAGGGTCTGCGACCCGTGGGGATTAAGTTCACAGGTCGGAGACCTGTGAACCTAAAGAAAGAGGCGATGGTGGGTTTGCGCGGAGCTTAAATTGGAACCGTGAAAAAGAATTCTGCGCCGCCATCTTTCGGGATTTCGTGGCCGCAACGGCCGCCTTGGAGTTCGCTCAAGCGGCGAATGATGGGCAGGCCGAGTCCGCGCGCCGCACCGGTGCGGTGGAGGAGGTGGAACGGCTGGAACAATTGCGACTGCACGGTTTCGGTTACACCGCGACCCCGGTCGCGGATCCAGAAGCGATACTCCGCCTGTTCTTTTTTCCAACCCAGCTCGATGTGCGGGGATTCCCCGGTGTGGGTGAGGGCATTCGTGAGGAGATTGAGCCAGATTTTTTCCAGCCAGAGCTTGGCCGCTTTCACCTGAGGCCAATCGGTAGGCTGAATGATCGACGCTTTTTTGTCGGCGATCTCCCCGTTCAGGCGCATGAGCGCGCCATTGACCGCGTCCTTCATGTCGCACGCGGTTTTCGCGGCGCCAACGGTTGAGGCTTTAGTCACGAAGCTGATCCGTTCGATGATTTTCCCGAGGGAATCCACGGAATCAAAGATCGGTTGATAGAGTTCGGTTTGAGCCGGCTCAACTTCCTGCAGCAGTTCACGGGTCAATTCCGCAGTGGCGAGAATGCTGGCGACCTGGGTGCGTAGATCATGGGTTAACCTGACCCCGATGGCGGTGAGGTCACCTTGCGCGCGGGCGAGTTCCCGGCGGAGCGTATGTTGGGCGATGGCGGAGTGAAACGCGTGGGAGGTGACGGGCCCGGCCCATTCTTCCGGTGAGATATTTTGAGCGCCGAGTGGCGCGGCATTTGAGTCGACGACCAACACCGCCCAACGCGGTAATCCACTCGAATCCAGCGCGGTCATGGCCTGTTCCACGGCAGCGGAGTCGGAATGGAACAGCACGAGGAGATCGGTATCGGCGATCGGACTGCTGGCCATGGCATCCTCGAAAGTGACGGCGGTCTTCACGATCGCTCGCGGGAAGGCCATGCGGGCCACTTCCGTGGCGATCTTGGAGTCGATGTTGCTGTATCCTACGAGGAGGATGCCGGTTGTCTTCATGAGTTAACGTAAATTGAAACGGGAGTAAAATTGAGAACCGAGGGTCGCCTGTTCCGAAGTTCCTGCCGGTTCAAAAAATTCGGATTCCACGGGGAGTGGAATCAGCGAAGGGGTGACGGCAAATCTGCGGGGAGGTTTCGGAAATTTTCCCTTATAGACCAGCTGTTACGAAAGAGGTTCGACGGGAACGAAAATAGTCGGCAGCGCAGACTTTGAGTGAAACAGCTGGTGCAGGCTTGACCGTCGATGGGCGGACGATAGCACTGGGCACGCTGTCAGTCGCGCGGGCGTAGTATATCGGTATTATGCGTGCTTCCCAAGCATGAGAGGCGGGTTCGACTCCCGCCGCCCGCACCAGCCTTCGCTTCTGCGAAGCTACGGCTCGGCGAGCCAGCTTTCGCTAACGGCTACGGTTTGGCGAGGCAACGGTAGGATGCTCGTGGGTTTGCCTGCTTTAACAGTTTACGTTGCCGTGTACTTTTTGTGCACGGCTTTTTTTATGCGTCGGCGGTGATGGCGGCGGCTCTCAGGCGCTTGTATCGTTCCTTCACCCGGCGCGCGATGTCGTCGGGTGAAAGTCCGTACGCGGCGCGGAGAATTTCCACACTGCTGCCGTGCTCGACAAATTTGTCCGGCCAGCCGATGCGCTCAACCGCGGTTGGACAATCGGCTTCTTGCAAGGCCTCGATCACCGCGCTGCCGAATCCGCCGGCGAGCACATGGTCTTCCATCGTGACGATCAGCGGAACGCCGGCGGCCTGGCTCAAAAGCAGTGTGCGATCGAGTGGCTTCACAAAGCGGGCATTCACCACGCCGACCGACAGGCCGTCCTCGCGAGCGAGTCGTTCGGCGAGTTTCAAGGCGTCAGTGACCATACTGCCCAAGGCCCAGATGACGATGTTCTCTCCTTCGCGCAGCACTTCGGCCTGCCCGATGCTTACTGCGGCCGGCTGCGGTTTAATTTTTACGCCGGTACCGGCGCCGCGCGGATAGCGGATGAAGGCAGGGGAGGGCAACTGGAGCGACGTGTGCAGCATGTCGACGAGTTCGTCCTCGTCCTTGGGTTGCATGACAATCGCGTTCGGCACGCAGCGCAGGTAGGAAAGATCGAATAGTCCGTGATGCGTGGGCCCGTCGTTCGGTGAAAGTCCCGCGCGATCCATGCAAAAAGTAACCGGTAGATTTTGCAGGCAAACGTCGTGAATGATCTGGTCGTACGCGCGCTGCAGGAACGTGGAGTAAATGGCGCACACCGGACGAAATCCCTTAGTCGCGAGGCCGGATGCGAAGAGGACGGCATGCTCCTCCGCGATGCCTACGTCGAAAAATTGAGCGGGTACTTCCTTGGCGAGCGCGGAGAGACCGGTGCCGGCGGGCATGGCGCCGGTGATGCCGAGCACTTTGGGGTTTTCCCTGGCGAAACGGGTGAGCGCGGCACCGAACACGTCTTGATAATTTGGCGGTGTTCCGGGCGCGGGCTTGGTGCTTTCGCCGGTGACGGGATCGAACGGACTCGCGCCGTGAAATTTCTCCGGCGAATTGACCGCGGCGTCGAGGCCTTTGCCTTTTTTCGTAAGGACGTGGACGAGCACGGGGACGTCGCAGTGTTTGGCAAACTTGAGATTCTTCGTCAGCGCGTCGATGTCATGGCCATCAACCGGGCCAAGATAGCGCAGGCCGAATTTTTCGAACAACGACGACTCCACGAAGAAGTCCTTGGTCTCGCGTTTCCACTTCGTGTAGACGCGATTCATTTCCACGCCGGTGGGGAAGCTCTTGAAAAATGCCTCCACGTCGTGATGAAGCTTGTTGTAAGTCTTGTTCGTGCTGATGCGATTCAGGTACTGGGAAATAGCTCCGACATTCTTCGCAATGGACCATTCGTTGTCGTTGAGGATGACGATCAGGCGTTTGGTCGAGCTCACGACGTTGTTCAGCGCTTCGAGCGTGATGCCGCAGGTGAACGCGGCGTCGCCGCAGACGGCGACCACGTGCTCGCTGGAATTGCGCAGATCGCGGGCGGTTGCCATGCCGAGCGCGGCCGAAAGTGCGGTGCCGGCGTGGCCGGCGCCGAAGGAATCGTGCGGGCTTTCGCGGCGGTATAAAAATCCGGACGCGCCGTTCGTTTTGCGCAATTGCCGGAAAAATTCGCCGCCGCGTCCCGTTAGCAATTTGTGGACATAGCCTTGGTGCGCGACGTCGAAAACAAATTGGTCCTTCGGCGTGGAGAAAACGCGATGGAGCGCAATGGTCAGCTCGACTACACCGAGATTGGGGCCGATGTGGCCGCCGTTTTTCGAGGTGACGTCGATCAGCTCGGCGCGAATTTCCTTCGCGAGTTCGGGCAATTGATCGGGGGTGAGCGCCTTGACGTCGGCAGGGCCGGCGATGTGGTCGAGAAGACGCGGGACAGACGGAGAAGTACTCATCAGGTGGGGACCGAAACGGGCGCCTATTCGGCGCGACTGGATTCAAACGGCTCAAAGGCGATTTTGCCGTCTTTTTGCTTCTTTAACTGTTCGATTTTGAGTTCGGCTTCCTGCAGGCGGGCTTCACAGGTTTTGAGCAACTTGGTACCTTCTTCATATTTCGCGAGCAGCTCTGCGAGCGGTACTTCGCCCTGTTCCATCGAGTCAACGATGGTCTCGAGCTTGAGCAGTGCGCTCTCAAAATTGAGTTTGGAAGTCTT
>JAYVMJ010000231.1:0-4706 GCA_043759025.1 Verrucomicrobiota bacterium
CAAAGCTCCCCGGTTCGTTCCGGGGAGCTTTTTTATTGGCCACTTCACATTCCCTGCGGTGAATTGATCACCGCTCTTCATCCCATGCCCCGCGCAGTCAATACCCGCCCGTTCCCATGGACGACACTCGCCGTCGTGACCATCCTGGTCGCCGGTTTCGCTGCGTATTCGAACAACCTCACTGTTCCGTTCCTGTTCGATGACGTGCCGACCATCGCGGAAAACCCGGCTTTTCAAACGCTCTCCTCGGCGCTCTCACCCGCATCTTATCTAACGACCGGAGGACGTCCGGTGTTAAACCTCACCTTCTGGATGAATCGTGAAATCAGCAACCAGTCGGTCTGGAGTTACCATGCGGCGAATATCCTGATCCACCTCACCGCCGCCCTCCTTCTATTTGCACTCGTCCGCCGCACCCTGCGGCAACCGACGCTCTTCAACCGCTTCGGCTCCGTGGCGGAGCCACTCGCCTTGGTGGCCGCAGCGCTCTGGATGCTGCATCCCCTTCAAACCGAATCCGTCACTTATATCGTTCAGCGCGCCGAGTCGCTGGTTGGTTTATTTTATCTCCTCACGTTGTATTTGTTTGTGCGCGGCACCGCCTCGACGCGGAACAGCCCATGGTATGTCGCCACGATGATCGCCTGCCTTCTTGGCATGGCGACAAAGGAAGTCATGGTGTCGGCGCCGCTCATCGTTTTCCTCCATGATCGAACCTTTATCGCCGGCAATTTCCGCGATGCCTGGCAACGCCGCTGGAAAATTCACTGTGCGTTGATGCTCACGTGGCTGCCGCTCGCGCGGCTCGTGCTTAGTACTCACGGGCGCGGCGGATCCGCCGGATTTTCAGCGGGAATTCCCATCTGGCATTACTTCCTGACCCAGTGTGAGGCGATCGTACTGTATCTGAAACTGATCGTCTGGCCCTGTCCGCTCATCTTCGACTATGGCACCGACCTCGTGACCACATTCTCCGCGGTCTGGTGGCAGGCACTTCTCCTCGTCGCACTCGCAAGCGGCACCGTTTGGGCGCTCGTCCGGCGACCGGCCTCGGGATTTCTGGGAGCGTGGTTCTTCGCGATTTTGGCGCCAAGTTCCAGCTTCATACCAGTGGCAACCCAGTCGATGGCCGAACACCGCATCTATTTATCCCTCGTCGCGCCGGTGATACTTTTAACTCTCGGCTTATATCGCTGGCTTAATCGTGCCGGTCTTTGGTTCGGTGCCGCGATTGCGGTTCTGTTCGGCGCACTCACCATCGCTCGCAACGCCGATTATCGCACCGCGTTTTCCATTTGGTCGGACACCGTCGCCCGTCGCCCGGAAAATTCCCGCGCACAACTCAATCTTGGCGTAGAGTTGCTTCATGCCGGACGCACCGAAGAGGCCAGGAGCCATTTTCTCCGCGCGGCGGAATTAAAGCCCGACTACGCGCTCGCTCACTATCATCTGGGGCTAACGTGGCAGAACGATGCGCGTCTGACCGAAGCGCTGGTTGAGTATGAGACGGCCGCGCGACTGGCTCCGGCCAACGCTGATATCCAGGTTAATTTCGCGAATTTATTGGCGAGCTCAGGTCGGGCCGGTGAAGCGCTGCCGCATTATGAGGCAGCCTTGCAGCTGACTTCGGCTGCGGATATTCACTTTGATCTCGCCCAAGCGCTCGCGAGTCTTGGCCGGACGGACGAAGCGGCGGTTCATTTCGAGGCAGCGTTGCGACTCGCACCCGACCAATCGGAATGGCGAAGTTTCATCGCCCTCTGGTACGCTCGCCGTCAGCAATGGGCGGAAGCGGCGATCCATTTCAAAATTCTCGTTCAGCAAAAACCGAGCGACCCCAACGCTCACGCGAACTATGGCAACGTACTGCTCTTTTCCCACCAGCCTGCAGAATCCGTGCGCGAATACGAAACCGCCCTGCGATTGCGTCCCAACGACGCGCGCACGGAGGAAAACCTCGAGATTGCGCGCCAATCCCTGCGGTAGGGAGCGTTTTCAAAATCCATGATCCCCGTTTACGGTCATTCTGAGCGCAGCGAAGAATCCCTGTGCTCGCTCGTGGCATCACGTTCGCTCCCGTGGATTCTTCACTGCGTTCAGAATGACGGATGAATTTGAAGACGCTCCCGGGAGTTTAAAATGCCGCGCGGCTTCCAGATTTTATCCGTCATTTTCAATAAGGACTGAAACACTGTTCGTCGAACCGCGTCATATTTTTCCCGACCATCGCTCCCGCTTTCAACCTCACATAATCATGCCACATTTTCTCCGTCGCTTTTTTGGTGCAACCTTCGCCTTCCTTTCATTGATCGCCGCCCCGGTCTCAGCGAGCATCCATCTCGCGAGTCCGTTTACCGATCACATGGTCCTCCAGCGCGACCTCCCCGTTCCCGTGTGGGGCACCGCTGAACCCGGCGACTCGATCACGATCGCTTTCGCCGGCCAGATAAAATCCGCCACCGCCGGGGCCGACGGAAATTGGCGCGTGGAACTGAACCCGCTCGCCGCCACTGCCGAAGGACAAATCCTGACGGTCACCGGCGGTCAGCACGACACGCCGCTCGTCATCCACGATGTGCTTGTGGGCGAAGTTTGGCTCGCGTCGGGCCAGTCGAACATGGACTTCACCGTCGCGAAGACGGAAAAATACTACTTCGCTGGCGTGCTCAACGAAGCGGCCGAAGTCGCCGCCGCGAACCACCCGTTGGTCCGCATGTTCACTGGCGAGTGGACAAAAAGTTACGAGCCTCAAACGAACGTCGCCGGCACCTGGAAAATCTGCACTCCGGAAAATGTCCGCGAGTTTTCCGCCATCGCCTATTTTTTCGCCCGCGATCTACAGCGGGAATTGAAAGTGCCAGTCGGCATCGTAACGCTGACTTACGGCGCGAGCACCGCGCAGGCTTGGATCCGTCGCGAGGCCATCACCGCCAATCCACTGCTCAAGCCGTCGCTCGATGCGTTTGACGCGAAAGTGAAATCCTACACTCCACCGACGGAGACGGAACTGAAGGAGTGGCAGGCCGCCGCAGACCAAGCAAAAGCCGCCGGGAAGCGTCCGCCCCGCCGACCGAAACCGGATCCCGTACAGGATCAGCATAACCCCACGGTGATGTTCAACGGGATGATCGCGCCTTTCGTGGGTTACGCGATTCGCGGCGTCATCTGGTATCAGGGAGAATCGATCACCGCGCCGCGCGAACTTTTCCCACTATGGAACGAAACGCTGATTACCGACTGGCGAAAACTGTGGGGTCGTTCGCTGCCGTTCTATTTTTGCCAGCTCGCGGCCCACGACAACCAAAGCAACAGCCCACAGGTCCGGGCCTGGCAGGCGGACGCGTTGCGGCTTCCCGACACTGGCATGGCCGTCACCATCGACGTAGGCGACGCGAAGAATGTTCATCCCAAAAACAAGGCGACCGTAGGCGACCGTCTAAGCCGGATCGCCCTCGCCAAAGTGTACGGACGGCAGATCGAATATTCGGGACCAGTCTTCGAATCGACAGCCGTCGACGCCGGCACTATCCGCTTGAAATTCTCCCACGTCGACCAAGGCCTCGTGGCAAAGGGCGGTCCACTGCAAACCTTTGAAATTGCCGGAGTCGATGGAAAATTCCTGCCCGCCACGGCGAAAATCGATGGCGATTCGGTGATCGTGCAAAGCAAAGCGGTTCCTGCACCGATAGCCGCGCGCTATGCCTGGACGAACTATCCGGCGGGCTGTAATCTCACCAATTCAGACGACCTTCCAGCACCTCCGTTTTCGACCACCAATCCCTGAGCCGGCCGGCGACCTTCAACAATCCTGAGAGGTCCCTCTGGCATAAAAACATGCTGGAGGAACTGCGGGCTTCGCATTTCCACGATTGGCCGACTGTTGATTTCGATCGCGCCGGGGCCGTCCGCGTGAGATTGTCTGACTGTCCGAATGCTACCTCATTGAAGGTCGGGCGCACAGTTTCGATATTCCCTTTATAAATCCCCACTGGAGCACCTTATTTGCTTCATGCCGTTGCCCCCCCCCCGCTTTTTCGTTCCACGAGATCCGCATCAGTCATCATGCGGTATCAGATTGTCCGCGTACCGATCACCAAACCAATACGAAATGCTCATGAACCTAATACCACGAGGTAAACTAACGCGCCGGCTGTTGCTGACGCTGACCTGTGGGCTGGCAACCGCGCCCGCTCTCAGATCGCAAACGGCCAATCCGGCTCCTGCAACCCAGGCGACCACCCCAAAGCCGGTGCCCGTCGAAAAGAGCGAGTCCACTACCGCCGCAAAGGAAGAGGAACAGGTGGTGCTTTCTCCTTTCGTGGTCACAAGTAGCAAGGACACCGGCTACTATGCGGCAAATACTCTCGCTGGTAGCCGCATGAACACGAATCTTTCGGATTTGGGCGCCGCTATTTCGGTCGTCACGAAGGCACAGATGGAGGATTTCGCGTCGGTCGATCTCAATGACGCGTTCCGGTACGAACTGAATACGGAAGGCTCAGGAACCTACACGCCCGCGACGCAGGCGTTCCGCAATGACGGCGTTCTCGACGTCAACGCCGGCGGCACTCAGGGCAACAATGTCGCGTCGCTCACGAATGCGACCGCGAATCGCGTCCGCGGTATCGGTATACCCAGCGCTGCGATCAATTACTATCCGTCAATCTCCGCTCTCCCGCCCGACGCTTACAACGTCCAATCCTTCG
>JAYVMJ010000232.1:0-2455 GCA_043759025.1 Verrucomicrobiota bacterium
TGGCGTGGCCGGCACGAGTGTGGATGCTAACCGGAAATCCCTTTTACAGCCTCAACGTCGGCGGAATTTTTCCCACGAATGAGGTCTTCATCGAGTGGAGCGAATCTTTCCACCAAAATAGCGTACAGGCGTTTTCGAGTGCGGCGGATTGGTTCGCATTGGATCGCTACTTGGTGCTCTGGGCGTTGCCAGCGGTCGCCGGCGTGGGCGCGCTGCTTTTTCTTTTGCTGCGGAAAGTAAAGGAAGCGCGCGTCGCAACCGCGTTCGTTCTCCTGACCATCGCGCTCTGGTATGCGTCCGTGGCGCATACCGCCGGCGGTTTATTTTATTCGTTGCGGGTTTTAAGTCCGGCTTACGCCCTGCTGGCCGTGACGGCTGGTTATAGCTTCAGCTTCATTAACTGGTTCCGCAACGCCACTCGGATCGCATCGTTTGCGATCACATTGCTGCTGGTGGAGGCATTGCCAAAGACCTTGGTTCTTCCGGAAAATCCGTATCGCCTGCCGCTCACCGAATGGGCCCAAGCCGGCGACGAGTTGGGCCGAATGGTCCGTCCGTCCGCCGAAAAGTTGGAGAATATCATCCGCGCGCTACCCTTTGGGAAAAATCTCCGAATTCTGACCGACAACGGCGGACTTCCCCGTGACCTCGCCAATTCCAACATTCAAACCGTGCCGCTTTGGAGCCCTGAAGTCGCATTCTTGTTTGATGCCTCACTAAAGCCCCAGGAAGTCGCCAAGCGCTGGAAGCAATCCGGCCTCAGTTTTGTGGTCATCGCGAAAGCCAGTCCCACCAAGGACTTTATTCAAACCCACGCGCGGTGGCACACACCTTTCTTTACCGTAGTTACGGTTATTGAAACGGACTCAATCCTTATCCTTCAAGCGGTGGCTTCACCTTAAGGGAATTTCAAAACTATAAATCCAATTCGATGCTTTACATATCATCGAATACAAATGTATTGATATTAAATGAGCCCTGATCAACCCATTTCAGAATTACTCGCGACCAAGCGGGCGGTCCGGTCCTTGGAATTTTTTCCGCCCAAGGACGACGCTGGGGTTGAAATACTACGCCAAACCGCCACGGCTTTAAAGCGAATCGCTCCCGACTTCGTTTCCGTAACGTACGGCGCCGGCGGAAGCACGCGCGAGCGCACAGCCCAAGTGAGCCGACTGCTGCGACAGGAAATCGGTTTCACCGTCATGCCACACCTCACGTGCGTGGGGCACAGTCGCGAGGAATTAAACGACGTCGCCGATCAACTGCATGCAGGAGGTTACCGGAATATCATGACCCTTCGCGGCGATCCACCCAAGGGACAGAGTGAATTCATTCCTTACAAAGATGGTCTGCGCTACGGCAGCGATCTTGTCGCCCTGCTGAAAACCCGTCATTCGGATTTCTGCCTCGGCGTCGGCGGCTACCCCGAAAAACATCCGGAATCACCCTCGGCCGCGCAGGATCTTGACACGCTCAAAACAAAGGTCGATGCCGGCGCCGCGTTCGTGACCACTCAACTTTTTTTCGACAACGACGTTTACTACCGCTTTGTCGACCAGTGTCGCGCCCGTGGCATCACGGTACCAATCGTACCCGGCATCATGCCGGTGCTCTCATTAAAGCAAATCCGCCGGTTCACGGAAATGTGCGGAGCCACGTTGCCGGAAAAGCTCGTCAAACGACTCGAGGCCGCCGGGGATACCGCTGAAATCGTCGAGACCATTGGCATCGAGTGGGCGCTGACTCAAATCCGCGATCTCCTCGCCCATGGCGCGCCCGGCTATCATCTCTACATTATGAATCGCGCGAAAAGTGCGCTCACATTGGCCGCGGGTTTAGCCGCGTAGGCGATCAGGTTCCGCCGAGGCATGAAAAACTGCAGTGGGGCGGGTTGGCCAGCTACCCGTTGGAAATTTTCTCTGGTAAATTGATCGTTATTTGACGCCATCGTCGCACTAACCGGTTGTTTGGTGTTTACTGGAAAAACAAGATGAGTCTGGGCCATCTCTCTTTTTCCTTATGAAAATAATTCTACGCATCCTTGCGGTGCTCACTGTCTTGCTTTGCGCCAAACTCGAAGCAGGTAACCTGAAAGTTTCCCTTGCGCCTTCCCAAGCGGTGAGTGCCGGTGCCAAATGGCGGGTGGATAGTGGCAGTTGGCGGAACAGCGATGTCACCGTCAACAACCTGTCGAACGCCACCCATCAGGTGGATTTCAAAGCGGTCACTGGTTGGATCATCCCCGCGGCCATTCGCACCACCCTCGTCAACGGAAAGACCCAATCGCTAACCGCAACCTACGTCCAAACCGCTTCGCTAAAAATAACCCTTACGCCTTCCTCAGGACAGTGGCGCATTGACGGGGGAAGCTGGCCGACAAGTGGTGCAACCTTGAAAGGACTTACACCCGCCAGCCACTCGGTGGATTACTCCAGCGTAAGCGGCTATACGC
>JAYVMJ010000233.1:0-4430 GCA_043759025.1 Verrucomicrobiota bacterium
AGCGATCGCGGAGTTCAACCATGACAACAGCAATAATTTTCCATGAAGTAAAAAATGTCGCCGTCTGGGCGAATGCCTGGCGGAAAGGGCCCGGCGGCCGTCACGAAATGTTTGGCAAGGTCGGAGTGTAAGCCCGAACCTTTCAGGATCCGAAAAATCCGAATATGACGGGTGTCTTTGTAGAGATAGCCGACATGGCGGCGTTCGACGCTTTGATGTCGTCCCCCGCGGGCAAGAAAGCAATGGAAGAGGATGGACTGAAGGTGGAGACGATGCGGGTGCTGACTGAGGTTGCGCCCTGATCGTTTTCACGAGGCCGGTTCATTCCCCGTTGGATCCATATCTTTCGCGAATCGCATCGAAAAAAACGGCAACCTTGAAGTCGCGATACGCCCGGAGCACCAGCCGGGCGTATCCCATGGATAGTGAAAAAAATTCAGAGGTCAGGATATGGACCGCCCAAGAATGAGGGCCGCATTTGAGTTTGCCTGCCGGCGACGGGTAAAGTGGTGTTGATTTCCCTATGACCTCATTTCGTTGGTCGGTCGCCGTTCTTGCTCCGTTTCTCTCGTTCGTCGCGTTCACCCCCGCGACCATCGCCGCAACCGCAGTCGCGCCGCACCTCCAGAAACATGGCTCGGCGACCCAACTCGTGGTTGAGGGCAAACCGTTCCTGATCCTGGGAGGCGAATTGCTCAACTCGAGTTCGTCCAGCCGGGAATACATGCGCCCGATTTGGGATCGTCTCGCGGCGCAGCACCTCAACACCGTGCTCGCTCCGGTTTCGTGGGAACTCACCGAGCCCGAGGAAGGACGATTTGATTTTCAGCTCATCGACGGATTGATCGCCGATGCCCGCGCGCACCAGATGCACCTCGTCGTGCTATGGCTGGCCAGCTGGAAAAACGGCATGTCGAGCTACGCCCCGGTTTGGGTCAAGCGGGATACGAAGCGTTTTCCGCGTGTGGAACTCGCTCAAGGCGAAATCCAGGAAGTACTCACGCCGCTCTCGCTCATCACCGCCGACGCCGACGCCCGCGCGTTCGCCGCATTGATGAAGCACATCCGAGAAATCGATTCGCGCGATCAGACGGTGGTGATGATGCAGGTGGAGAACGAAGTCGGCATCCTCAATGATTCCCGCGACCGGTCGCCCGCCGCCAACGCGGCTTTCAAAGGCCCGGTCCCGTCTGAGTTGCTCAATTACCTGAAAGAACACCGCGCCGACCTCGTGCCCGAACTACTTGAAAAATGGGGCACGGCCGGGGCCAAAAACACCGGCTCATGGACGGACGTTTTCGGCCCCGGTCTGGCAACCGACGAGTTGTTCATGGCGTGGCACTATGCGCGTTATGTGGATCGCGTCGCCGCTGCGGGAACCGCGGCCTACCCGATTCCTTTCTATGTGAACGCGTGGCTGAACGAGAAGGACGCCAAACCGGGCGACTATCCCAGCGGCGGACCTCTCGCCCACCTGTTGAACATCTGGCAGGCCGGCGCGCCCCATCTTTCTTTGATCGGACCCGATCTCTACGCGTCGAACTTCGAGGAGCGCTGCCAACGCTTCACGCGCAGCGGCAATCCGCTCTTCATCCCCGAAACAAACCGCGGCGAAGTTGTTGGCCGTAATTTATTCCAAGCGGTCGGCGCGTTCAACTGTATCGGCTTTTCTCCGTTCGGCATCGATATGAGCATTCCACCCGCGATGCTCGCCACCCTTCCTCCCTCGGCGCGCATGGGCGATGAACTGCAAACGAAAGCCTATGAAACGATGGCTCAGATCGCCCCGCTCGTCCTTGAACATCAGGGCGGAAATACGATCACCGGTTTCGCGTTGGACAAGGAACATCCTTCATTTGTCACGACCATTGGCGACACCACGGTTGAGATCAGTCTCGACGAGATTTTTGGTCACAAGGCGGAAAAAGGTTACGGCATCGTCATGGCGACCGGTTCCGACGAATTTCTGGGCGCTGGCGTTGGCTTCCGCGTAATTTTCAAATCCGTTCCCGCCACCAATCGGCTCGGCATCGGGTCCGTGGACGAAGGCATTTTCCACGACGGCTCCTGGATCAACGGTCGCCGACTGAATGGCGATGAGGATGACCAAGGTCGGGCCTGGCGTTTCAGTTCCTGGGGCGGCCCGCAAATCGAACGCTGCCGAATTTACCGCTATTAAATTGCTCTTTCGCGGCCTGCGGGGCCGAGCTGGGGCTCGGCGTTCCCGGGATTCGGAATGCGTCGGGCGCAAGGAAGGGCGAACCAACTCAAAGGCGACTTGCCCATTGGCCCGCTGCGGTAATCATGACGCCCTGCCCTCGCAATGAAGCCAATTAAGGAAATTATCAGCCCACAGATGGCGCGATGGATTGCCGTTGGGTTTGGGTTTGCGATCATCGGGATCGGATTGATCAAAGTGATGGTGGGAATGCTCGCATGGCCCTTCGCGCTGGCGACTTTGCTCTCGGGTGAGCTCTGCACGGTGTTGCGGTTTTTTGCAGTCAACCGCTGGGTGTTCCCCCATCATCATCTGACGTGGAGAAGATTCTGGCGTTATCACGTGGTGAATGCCCTCGGCTTCGCGATTTGGTGGGGCGCCGCGAACCTCCTGAAATCCGTCGGCGTGGAGTATCTCCTCGCTTCGGCGTTCGCAACGTTCGCCTCCGTCGGTTTCAGCATGGTCTCGAATTTTTATTGGGTCTGGCGCAAGCCGACGGGGAAAACCCGGCCACCCCACGGCCCCGTCGAATCGCCCGTGGCAACGCGGCGCTAATTTGCGACAATTATGAGAAAATCCTCTCTCCTTTTTCTCGGGCTCGCGCTCCTTTCGCTCGCCGGTTGTTCGGCCATCCAGCGGAAATTTCTTTTTTATCCGACTCATCACCATCGCGACAACGGGCTGACGCCGTGGCTGCATGACGGAAACCTCATCGGTTATTCCCGGCCGGTCACGGCGCCGAAAAACGTCTGGCTGATGCTTCACGGCAACGGCGGTCAGGCGGCGGACCGCGCTTATGCGCTGCCGTGTTTTTCAGCCCAGGATTCCGTTTTTATCATGGAGTATCCCGGCTACGGCGCCCGCGACGGCGAGCCGTCCAAAGCCTCCTTCGATGCGGCGGCGGCCGAGGCCTATGGCCTACTGCGAAACACTTTCCCGGCGACCCCGATTTGCGTCATGGGCGAATCGATCGGGACCGGTCCGGCATCCACGCTGGCTGATCAAGCGCAACCACCGGACAAAATCTTGCTGGTCGTGCCCTTCGATAATTTGAAGAGCGTCGCGGCCGATCATTTTCCATTCCTGCCCGTCGGCCTGATTCTCGGTGATAGCTGGGACAACGTTCAGGCGCTTTCCCGTTACAAGGGGCCGATGGAAATTTTCGGCGCGGAGGAAGACACGATCATCCCGATCAAGCACGCCGAGCATCTCAGTCGCAGCCTGCCGTTGGCGAAGTTCCACCGCATCCCCGGCGGCCACAATGAGTGGTGGACCGACGAGCGCGTGGAAATCAGGAATCCTTAGGAACGTGATGAAAGCGATCGCGTTCGATCTCGGAGATACTCTCGTCGAATACGAAGGCATGCCTTTGAGCTGGGTGGAACACTATCCGGAAGCGTTGCGGAATCTGGCAGCATTTTGGGGTGGTCCGTGAATGCCGCCCAGCTCGACCGGGGGAGTTCGGTCCTTCGTCGCTACAACACCCGCCTTAACCCGCGTGAAAATGAGTTCCCCTTTTCGGTTATTCTCGCCGAGCTCCTGCCCTGCCTTGGCGTCGCCACCACGAGCGAAGACGAATCGTCCTGCGCAACCGCCTTTTTCCAGATTTTCCGGCAACGGCTACGCTGCTTTCCGGAAACAAAGACCACGCTCCAAAAATTGCGACAGGAAGGCGTAACTATCGGCATCTTTACGGACGTGCCCTATGGCATGCCCCGCGAACTGGTGCTTGAGGATCTTCGGGAAGCATCGCTCGAAATCTTTTCCGACAGGTTGCTCACTTCTCGTGAGGTCGGTTTCAGGAAACCTTCGATCAAAACCCTGCAGGCTCTGGCGGAGCAAATGGGTTGCGAGGCACACGAGATGACCCATGTCGGCAATGAAAGAAAGGACGTGGAAGTCGCCAGAGCGCTTGGCTGTCGCTCCATTCTGATAGATCGTACCGGTCATGGGGCCGATTGGGGACAGGATCGAACAATCGCCTCGCTCACCGAGTTATAGCACGTTGCGGCACTATCGCAGGCGCGGGGCGCGACGGCGTGACCGGGCAATGAGCCAGCGAGCGAGATCGCCCGCGCTCAAGTTTGGTGAGGATCGCACAATAATAAGACCTCGGGGCAAGCCCCGAGGCATTGAAACCAAGCCAACCATGCCGCTGATCAGTTAGGCTCTCCTCCGTGGCACGGGCGTCCCGCCCGTGTTCGCCCGGGCC
>JAYVMJ010000234.1:0-4840 GCA_043759025.1 Verrucomicrobiota bacterium
TCCGCGCTGCGGATGTTCGGTGTCGCCCGATAAATCGGATCAGAAAGTGAAACGGGCGGGTGGTCATTTGACCGAAAATAACCGAGCTCCGCCTCCGTGGGCGGCTCGCTCTTGGTGAAATTAGCGCTCAATAAAAGATGTAATTTCCCTTTGAGCAGAGTCTGGCTGTTAAGCAGTGACACCGACGATTGTGGCGCGTCGAAACCGCTCAGTGCGTTCGTGTAGTTCGTCGTGATTTCCGTGGCGTCTGATTTCTCACCGGTCCGCAAAACGATATTAATAACGCCGCCAAACGCATTGCCGCTGTAGAGGGCGGAAGAGGAAACTGGCAAAACTTCGACCTGTTGAACCAGGCTTAGCGGGATGAAATTAACGTCTGGTCCCACCCCACGGGAACCCCCGGAAAAGGAACTCATTACTTCCGGGAGTCGGCGGCCATTGACGAGAATCACGGTTTCGTCCGCACCATAGCCACGAAGATTCAGATTAGTGCTGCCGGCGGCATAACTCGCCTGATTGCCATTTTGCTCGGGCGGAGTCGTGCTGGCGTCGCTTTCCAGGACGGCGCGTTGCAGGAATCCGTTGAGGTCAACCACGCCGCTCCGGGTGATTTGTTCGCGATCGTAAATCGTGTAGGGGAGGGCGTCATTTTCTGTGCGGGGAAGGTCGAGATTGCCAACGGCCGTGGGTTTCATGAACGGCGTCTGGCTCCGGTCGAACGGACGACCGTCGCTCTCGCCCATGACGACGAACGGATCGAGGCGTGTAACCTCGTCCGATTTTTGAATGGTTTTTGGGGCGAGCGCCAACTCGCGCCCGGAAGCCACCGCGATGCCTTCAATTTGAAAAGGCTGATAGCCGTCGCCGGTCGCGGTCATCGTATAGTTTCCGGGCCGGACGGCGGGAAAGCGGTAGTCGCCGTGTTGATCGGTTCGGGTGGATTGTCGGGACGGCGACAAGGTGACGTGGATGTTGGCCGCACCGGTGCCATCGGGATTGTGCAGGATACCATTGATCGAGCCGGTGGAGGTCTTCGCGGAAGTGACGACAAACTTGCCCTTGTCATTCCGATGAGTCGTGAAGCCCGTATGGGCGAGGAGCCGGACCAGGGCTGTCTCGGGTTCGTAGCGTCCGATCACCTCGGCGGATTGGACTTTCCGCAGTTTATCGAAGGAGAAAAGCACCTCGATTTTCGCCTGCTGGGAAAAAGCCAGTAAAGCGTCGGAGGCCGGTTGCGCGGGCAGGTTGAAATCGATTGGTTCGCCGCGAACTAAAATCGGAAGAAGCGCACAACCGAGGCAGATGAAAAAAAGGTGGCCGAGAACTTTCGCAAAACGCATGAGTGGGTAAATGGTCCGGTCTTTTTCTCCAAAAGTGTGGTGTCATCAGGGATCGGAACGGTGGCTCACGCGTACCGTGCCATTGGAATTCCGGGTGACTTTGACGGGAAGCGCCGCCTCCAGCGCATCGAAAAATCCATCGAGGTCATCGAGACTGAAACGGGCGCCCACGCTCATGCCGGCGACATCTTCGGTTGCCGTGATGCCACGTCCGTGGTAACGGGCGAATTTCGCGAGCACGTCGCGCAGAGCGACACCCTTGAATACGATCTGCCCCTGTCGCCACGCCAAGATGTCAATCAACTCGCCGGCGGAGAGTTTTCTCTGCTCAAGTCCGCCCGGACTGGCCACAAGGTGATCGCCTGCCTTTAGGATCACAGGGGAGGAGGATTGGCCGGTTGATTCGCCGGGACTGGTTTTGACCGAGCCTTCGAGCACGGTGACTTCGAGGACCCCGCCGGATTCAGTGGTCACAGCGAATTTGGTCCCAGTCACGCGGACCGAACCCGTGGGGGTTTCGACGGTAAATGGACGGCTGGGATCTTTGTGCACCGAAAAGAACGCTTCGCCCGACGCGAGCCGGACGCGGCGATCCTTGCCGTTGATTTCGATCTGAACGCTGGTTTGGGCATTCAGTTCAACGTGGGTTCCATCCACCAAGGTCAGAGATTGCCGTTGAGCCGCCGGGGTGGCGACGTTCTTGAACTGTTGCTGAGGGCGCAGCAGCCAGAAACCCAGTGCGACTGCCGCGGCCGCGGTCAGCGCCGCACCAGCCATCATTGGCCAGCGCAGCCAAGGAAACGACCGGGCAGTCGCAGGTGTTTTCCGGGTTTCAGCCGACAGTTCCTTGATGCCTTCAATCAACGGCATTTGCTGTTCGAGGTCGGCGGAAAACTGGCAATAACGGGAAAGGAGGGTGCGATGGTAGGGACGTTCCGCGAGCCATTCGTCGAGGGCGGAACGGTCGGTGGCGGACATCAGCGAACCATCTAGCTTGGCGGCCCAAAGGGACGCCTGTTCATCGGCGGCGGGATCGGAATGTTTTGGAAATGATTTCATCGTTGGGCCTCCTGGCTTGGCGTTTGGCGGACGGACCGCGCAGCGGAGTCGTCCGCAGTGGACAATGCTTCCCGGAGCAGCCGGAGCGCCCGCGCGTGTTGTTTCTCGACGGTGCTTACGGCGATTCCAAGCCGTTGACCGATTTCGTAGTGCGAAAGGAGTTCGATTTTCCGCAGAAGCAGGACGGCGCGGCAGCCTTCGGGCAGTAGTGCGATCGCGTCTTCCAACTGACGCAGTTCCTGACGGGCGATCACTTGTTGGACCACTCCCGGAGTTCCTGCGGCGGCGGTCTCAAGATTTGCCTGTCCGGGAACAATCGGGGCAATGCTGCGTCGTTTGAGTCGGTTGATAGCGAGACGGCGCGCCGTAGTGTAAAGGACCGCCTGCGGATTTTTGGCCGATTGATCCTGCACCTTGGGATAAACCCGGATGTAGGCGTCATGGGCCACATCTTGGGCCTCGCTGGTATTTCCCAGCAAGCGACTGAGATAACGACGCAACGGAGCCAGCGTCTTGCGGTACAGGCCATCGAAACTCTGATGGTTGTCCGGTTCGTCAGGCATGGCTTGGTTCGTTAGGGCAGCGGTTCATCGTTATCGATACTGACACTTAAAGACTACCAAACCGCTACTCTCGTGATATTTTTCCGGGTTTCATTCGTGCGGTGTTAGCCTTTGACGGCCGATGCGATCGGACGTTCCGCGCCATTTGAATTCATTTAAGCGGAAATGGCGATCCAGGACCGATTTCCGCGTCCGGCATTTGGCCTTAGCCAACAATTCAGCAGAGGACCACAGAACACACTGAATACACAGAAATCAGAGTAGTAAAAATCCCCGGGGCAAGCCCCGAGGCATTGAAACCAAGCCAACCATGCCGCCGCCTCTCCTCCGTGGCACGGGCGTCCCGCCCGTGTTCGTCCGGGCCCACGGGCCAGAGGCCCGTGCCACTTCCCATCCAAGCCGGAGCAAGCTCCGGGGTAGCGGACCCAAAGGGAATGAATTCAGATCTGAGCCGATGGGTGCGCTCGCCATTTGCTGCCCGATCCATCGATCCTTTTATGCTCTGAAACCTGTTCATTCTGTGTGTTCTGCGTCTTCTGTGGTTAGATCCGACTGCATTGTTACTGCTTAGCGCTGTACCGGTTCGCCTTGGACGGGCGAAAAGGGAGGGCGCCAAATTCCTTAGGTTCCCGATTTATTGCGAACTTTCCATGCCTCGACGATTTGGCGGATGGTTTCCTCAAGCGATTGGGTGATGTCCCACTTTGGGTAGTGGCTCCGCATTTTCCGCAGATCGGAATAATAGCAGATATGGTCGCCGGCGCGGTTTTGGTCGACGTAGGTGTGAACCTGCGCCTTGTCGGTGAACTTCTCCGTAATCTTGAACGCTTCCAGAATCGACGTGCTGTTCGCCTTGCCGCCGCCGAGATTATAGACTTCGCCGGCGCGCGGATTCTCCACGAACGCGGCCATGAATCGGGCGACATCGAGCGAGTGGATATTGTCCCGGACTTGTTTTCCCTTGTAGCCGAACACGCGGTACTCGCGGCCTTCCAAATTGCATTTCACCAAGTAGGAAAGAAAGCCATGGAGCTCCACGCCGGTGTGATTGGGGCCGGTGAGGCAGCCGCCGCGCAGGGCGCACGTGGGCAGATTGAAATAGCGACCGTACTCCTGCACCATCACGTCGGCGGCTACTTTCGACGCGCCAAACAGCGAATGCTTTGACTGGTCGATGGTGAAGGTTTCCGGAATTCCGTGTTCGTAAATGGGATCAACGTAATCCCAGCGGGTCGCGAGTTCCCTGAGCTTAATGGAATTCGGTGCATCGCCATAAACCTTGTTCGTGCTCATGTGGACGAACGGCGATTCGGGACACGCTTGCCGCGCGGCTTCGAGAAAATTCAGCGTGCCACCGGCGTTCGTATCGAAATCGTCAAACGGAATTGCGGCGGCCCGATCGTGCGACGGCTGCGCGGCCGTGTGGACGATCACGTCGGGTTTGACGGATTTCACCAGCGCGAGCACGCCGGCGCGGTCGCGAATATCAAGTTCGTGGTGGACGAAATCCTTCAGCGCTTTCACCAGCCGGTTCTGATTCCAGCGGGTGTCGCCCTGGGGTCCGAAAAAAACTGCGCGTTGGTTATTGTCGACGCCGTGAATCGCGTAACCCTGTCCGGCAAAATAAACGCAAACTTCCGAGCCGATGAGACCCGACGAACCGGTGACTAAAAGTGTTTTTGCCATGGGAAAGGTCTTGCAGTCATACGGGCGGTTTTTTCCATTTCCAGCCGAATATTTAGAACATGTGCCTGTCGAATAATTTATTTGATGGCCGCAACGCGGTGGAGTGGAGGAATAGCCGTTCTCAATTGTCGTCTTCTCCCTACTGAATATGACAATTGACGCTCATCAGGCAGATCGACGCGTGGCTTGGTC
>JAYVMJ010000235.1:0-7157 GCA_043759025.1 Verrucomicrobiota bacterium
CCAACGCTCATGCCCTTTGCCAGCTCCGCACCCTCCGCGCCCATCATCAGTGGGAAAAATACTGGTCCACCAACTGACTTCACTTCCAATTACACCCGATCTAGCAGCCTGTCGGACTTTGCCGACTGAGGGCGTCTACAGATAAATATTCGCCTTCGAATAAATTTTTTCGGGCAAATACGTGGTGCCAGATAGCCTTCATTTTCTAAGTCCGACAGGCTGCTAGTAGGAAATTCTGGGCGTTGAAGTACAAGGGGATGAGGGGTAAATCGTCGAGGAGGACTTTCTCCGCCCCTTGATAGGTGGCGTTGCGGACGTTGCTCGACGTCGTTCGAGAGGCGTCATGAACCAACCGGTCATAGTCGGGACTGTTCCAATGCGGATAATTCGATGGATTTCCGGTGAGCAGGTAGTCAAACGCATCCGAGGCGCCGTCGTAGTCAGGGATCACCGTGGCGAGCGCGATGGTGTAGTCGCCCGCAGCGAGCGCGGCGGGATGGGTGCGGGCTTCGCGCTGAACGAGGTTGATTTCGATGCCCAGTTCCCGGCGCCACATTTGTTGGATCGCCTCAAGTACCGCCGGGGTGGTGGCCCAACTGGTCAATTCGAGCGTGGGGAAATTTTTCCCACCGGGATAACCGGCCTCGGCGAGCAACTGCCTGGCGGTCGCTGCATTTTCAGTCGGCAACGTCGCGGGTGAATAACCGCCCAAGTCGGGCGGAACGTAGGAGAACGCGGGCCGTTGGCCGCCGTGGAGAATTTTTCCGGTGAGTGCTTCGCGGTCCAACGCTAACGACAGCGCCCGGCGGACCCTGGCGTCGTTGAGCGGGGGCCGATTGACGTTGAGTGACAGAAAACGCGTTTCGTGCAGTGGGATCTCGTGCAGCGGCGAAGGCTGCATCACTCGGTAGGTTGCGATTTTTGAAAACGGCACGGCCATCGTGACGTCCAGCTGGCCGGCCCGGAAGGCGCGTTCCTCGCTGTCGCCGTTGTCAAATGCGACAAAGCGAATTTCCTGCAGGGCCACCCGCGCGGCGTCGCGATAAGTTTTGCTGCGCGTGACCATGATTTCCTGGTTTGGCCGCCAGGCGGTGAGAGTGAAGGGGCCGTTGCCCACGAAGTTCTCCGGGCGGGTCCATTGCGAGTCACGTGCATCCATCACTCCGTTTTTTTCGATGGTTGCCTGATGAACCGGAATCCACGGGCCGCTCGCGACCATCGCGGGGAAATCGGCCGTGGGTTCGGCGAGCGTCAACTCCAGTTCATGTTTGTTCACCGCCCGCACACCGACTGACGAGAAGTTTTTCTCCTCACCCGAATAAAAAGCCCGCGCGTTTTTCAAGGGATAAAACAGCGGCACTTTCGGCGCCGCCAGCGCCGGAGATAAGGCGCGATGAATCGAGTAGACGAAGTCGTTAGCGGTCACCGGATTTCCGTTCGACCAGCGCGCATCGCTTCGCAGATGGAAGGTGTAGACGAGTCCGTCGGGCGAAACACTCCCGCTTTCCGCTGTGGCGGGTTTCGGAGCGCCGCCGTGGGGCGAAGGCGTGAGCAGCCCCTCGCTCAAGGCGCGAATGATGAAGAATTCGTCGGGCAGCGTCGCCAGATGAGGATCGAGCGTCGCCGGTTCATTGCGCTGGGAAATGCGCAGCACTTGTCCCTCGGGCGTGGCTGATCTTTTCGCACAACCACTCTGGCCATCCAGAATCAACGCGAGCAACACGCCGGGGAATAAGCGGCGCGAAAACGGTTTCAATAAATCCAGCACGGAGATTTCTTGCGCGTCCTATTTCGGATTTTCCAGCCAGATATTTTTATATGGATGGCGGTCGAGCAACGTCGTGTGCCAGCCGCGGACCGACGGGTCCACCAACCGGACGCTGGTGTAATAATAGATCGGGATGACGGGCGCGTCGTTCAACAGGATCGACTCGGCGCGTTGCATGAGCGCGTGCCGGGCGGCGGGATCAGCCGTGCGATCGGCCTCGAAGAGCAGCGCGTCGTAATTGGAATTCCGCCATCCCGTGTGATTGTTGTTCGAGTCCGAGCGGAAAACGTCGAGGAACGTTTTGGGATCAAGATAATCCGCCGCCCACTCCGAACGCAGAATCTGGTAGTTGAGCGTCCGCCGATTGGCGAGCAGCGTGGCCTGTTCCATGTTGATAATGCGAACGTTCACACCCAGTTCGCGGCGCCACATTTCCTGGATCGCTTCAGCGATCGCGCGATGGTTGCCCGAGGTGTTGATCATGATCTCGAGCTCCGGCAGACCCTGCCCGCCGGGATAACCGGCGTCCGCTAGTAATTGGCGAGCTTCGTCGTAGTTGCTCTTGACGGTGTCGGGAGGAACGTAGCCATCGATGCCGGGCGGCGTGAGCGAATGCGCGGGCTGCTGTCCGCCGCGCAAGACTTTTTCGACCAGCGTGGTGCGGTCGATGGCGGCGGAGAGGGCCTGTCTCACCTTGAGATTGCTGAGTCCGGGACGGGTGATGTTCAGCCGGTAAAAGTAGGTGTCGAGAAACGCGCCGATTTGCAAAACATCGGGCTGGTTGTGTTTGTAGTAATCCACTTTGCCGACGGGCAGTGCCTCGGTGATATGCAACTGTTTCCCGCGAAAGGCGCGCTCTTCGCCGTCGACGTCGGCCGAGGGGGTAAAATTGATTCCATTGAGCCGAACAGAAGCGGCGTCCCAATACGTCGGTGATTTTTCAACGGCGATCAGTTCACCTTTTTTCCACTCCTTAAGGACAAATGGCCCGTTGCCGATGAAATTTTCGGGCCGCGTCCAGCTGCTGCCGCGCTGATAGGGCGAGCCGTATTTCTCCAAAGTCGGGAGATGAATCGGATACCACACGGGATGACTCAGGAACGAGAGGAAGTAGGGCGCGGGATGGTCGAGCGTGAGGCGGAGCGTGTGGGCGTCCGTCACCTGCACGCCAACCCGCGAGAAATCCGTGAGCGTGCCTTTGTTGTAGGCCTCGGCGTTTACGAGCACGTAAAGCATCGTCGCATAGTCGGCGGCGAGTGTCTGGGTAAGGACGCGGCGAATGGAGTTCGCGAAATCCTGCGCCGTCACGGGAACGCCGTTGGACCATTTTGCATTGGCGCGAAGGTGGAAGGTGTAGACGAGTCCGTCGGAAGAGGCGTCCCAACTTTCCGCGACGCCGGGAATGGGATGCAAATCCACGGGATCTTGTCCGATCAACCCTTCAAAAAGAGCCGAGGTGACATTTATTTCCGAAAGACCGGAAATGACATGCGGATCGAGTTCGGCCGGGTCGGCGCTGAGACCGCGTTCGAGCACTTGCTCACGGATGCCGCGATCGACCGGCGTTTCGCGCCGGGGGCAACCCGTGCAGAGGAGCAAGCACAGCAGCGCTGCGAAAAAACTAAATAAAACGGGACGGTGCATACTGTGTCGGAGCAAAGGGCCGTGCTTACAATTTTTGAATAAGTGCCACCGCATGAGCGGCGATGGCCAGACCGCGGCCGATATCGTCCGATCCTTCGTTGGTCGTCGCTTTCAAGCCAACGGAGTCGACCGGCAACCCGGCCGATAGCGCGAGGATTTTTTTCATCTCCAGCAGGCGTGGGGCGATCTTCGGTTTCTCGGCGATCAAAGTGGCGTCGATATTAATCGGCGACCAACCGCGTTCGCGCAGGGCGACGACCACGCGTTTTAGCAAGAGTTGGGAGTCGGCGTCCTTGTGGGCGGGATCGGTGTTGGGGAATTGATGGCCGATGTCAGGCAAACCCGCGGCGCCCAAAAGCGCGTCGCAAATGGCATGGGTGAGCGCGTCCGCGTCGGAGTGTCCATCGAGGCCGAAATCGACGTCGAACGTCACGCCGCCGAGCACCAGTTTCCGACCGGAAATGGTGCGGTGAATATCGTAACCGTGACCGATGCGAAGCGAGGACATGCGGTGAAGCTCAGCGCTCCAAGTTCGAAAGCAGAAATTCCAAGTACGCGAGATCCGTGGGTGTCGTCAGCTTCGGGTTGGGATACGGATTTTCGAGGAGCGCCACGGGATGTTTGAGCAGTTCGACCGCGGCGGCGTCGTCGGTGATCTCCAGTTTGCGCTCGGTCACGCGGGCGTAAGCGCGGCAGATCAGGTTGCGTGAGAAAACCTGGGGCGTTTCCATCGCCCAAAGCCGTTTGCGCTCCAAGTTGTGCAGGCGACCCTTGCCATGATGTTCCTTAATCGTGTCGGTCACGCGGTGGGCGAGGACGACGGCATCTTCGTCGCGAACGATCTTGTGCAATGCCACCAATTGCTCGACGCGCACGAGCGGGCGCGCGCAATCGTGGATAAAAACGTACTTCACGTCATCGGGCAGTTCGGCGAGGGCGGCGGCGACCGAATCCTGGCGATTTCGTCCGCCGCGCACAAAATGAGTCGGAGTTGGAACGTAGGCGGACAATTCCACCATCTGCGCCTGGTCACGGTAGGTGACGATAAAAGTGTCGATGACGCCGCTGCGAAAGAAGGTGGCCGCCGAGTAGGAGAAGACCGGTTTGCCGCAGAGCGGCGCAAGGATTTTATCGGACACGGCACCGTCCATGCGGCGACTGCTGCCGGCGGCGAGAAGGATGGCGGCGGTACGGCTCATGGGGAGAAAGGGCTGAAGGGTTGGAGGGCTGAAAAACTGAAGGTCTGACGAGCGTGAGGTGAGCAGAGCGCCAATTGAACAGGGCAAGTCGAAGCCGAAATTGCGGCGGTACGAAGACTTTTTCTGAGTGTCAGTTCTTCAGTCATTCCGTCCTTCAGTTATGCTAATTCAAGCTCGGCGATAATCGCGCGGGCGGCGGCGGCGGGATCGGCGGCTTTTAGAATGGGGCGGCCCACGACGATGTAACTCGAACCCGCGCGAGCGGCGTCTCCCGGCGTCATCACGCGTTTTTGGTCATCGCCACCCGATTCGTTCGCGGGGCGGATGCCCGGAGTGATCAGCTGCATGTCGGCCGGCAGTTTTTTGCGCAATAATGTAACCTCAAGTGGCGAGCAGACGAGTCCGCGCAGGCCGGCGCCCGCAGCCAACTCACCGAGGCGCGCGACTTGTTCGGCGGACGAGGACGATACGCCGATTTCGTTCAAGCCGGCTGAGTCCGTCGAGGTGAGCACGGTGACGCCGAGCAGAAGCAATTTCGGATTGTGTTTTTGCTGGGCCTCCTTCGCGGCACGCATCATTTCGCCGCCGCCGGCCGTGTGCAGCGTCAGCATTTGGATCGGCAGAGGAGCGAGCGATTCGACGGCTTTCGCGACGGTGTTCGGAATGTCGTGTAGTTTCAGATCGAGGAAAATGTTGAAACCCATGCCGGCGACTTCCCGCACGTAATCGGGACCATAAGCGGTAAACATCTGCAGGCCGATCTTAACCCAGCGGAGGGTTCCGCGCAATTGGCGGAGAATGGGCGCGGCTTCTTCGCGGGTCGGGACGTCGAGGGCGAGAATGAGATCACAAGGCATCGGGGAGATTCATTAATGGACACTAATGACGACTAATCAAAGAGAGAATTAAGGGCAGGTTTTGAGCTAGGATTAACCGGGAATACCGTTCATTAGTGATTAAAAATTCATGTCCGTCACGATTTTTAGTCCGGCCAAAATCAATCTCTTCCTCGCCATCACTGACCGGCGGGCGGACGGCTTTCACAATTTGGTTTCGGTCGTCGCGCCGTTGGATTTTGGCGATGAATTGAAAGCGACCATGGCCGAACGGGTAACCGCGAGCCGGTTTCGGCTGGATTGCGACGCGCCCGGAATCCCCCGCGACGATTCCAATCTGATTTTGAAGGCGGCCGTCGCTTTCGCCGAGGCAACGGGTTGGCCGGAATCCAGTGGGCGCGAGGGAGTACATTTTGAATTAAAAAAGCGCATCCCGATGGGTGCTGGTTTGGGTGGCGGAAGCAGCAATGCCGTGGCCGCGTTGCGGGCGATGAACACTCTTTCCGGTAATTTACTGCCGGTGGGAAAGGTCGGGGCGATGGCGGTCGCGCTCGGCTCGGACTGTGCCTTGTTCCTCCATGACGAGGCCGTGGCGATGCGAGGCCGTGGCGACCAAATCGAGGTATTGCCGGGAGCCGCCGCGAAGCGGTTAAGCGGTCGGAAAGTACTGCTGTTCAAACCGAGTTTTGGCATCAGCACGCCTTGGGCTTACGGTCGGATGGCGGCGGAAGCGCCGGCTCATTACCTCCCGGCCCCGGAAGCGGAACAAAGGCTTTCGCGGTGGATGGCCGGAGATGGTTCGGTTTCCAGCCTGCTGTTTAATAATATGGAAGGCGTCGCGTTTCGGAAGTTTGTCGCGTTGCCGGTAATGGTGAAAAAAATGGAGGCCGAATTGAGCGTCGCGGCCCGCATGAGCGGCAGCGGGAGCACGTGCTTCGCGCTGATCGGCGAAGGCGCGACGAGCGGTGGTTCGAGCGGCGAGAACGCGCTCGTAACGCAAATGAAACATCTGATCCGCCAGTGCTGGGGCGAGGAGGCTTTCGTTCAGGAAGCGGCCTTGATCTAGTTCCGCATTGACCACTGCTCCAGACGGTTCGTTAATCTGGCAAGCCCAACTGCATGGATTCCAACGCCAAAAGCGAAGTCGTCATCCAGGGCATTGCCGCATCCAAAGGCATCGCCTACGGGCAGGCCTTTCTCTACTTGCAGAGCGAGTTGGAAATTCCGCGCTACACGGTCGACCCGGACAAGCGCTTCGCGGAGATCGCGCGGTTCGAACATGCGCTCGTGGTGACGCGCCAGCAGATTTCCCAGATTCAGGTGCAGGTCACAAAAAACCTGAGCGAGGAGGAGGCGTTGATCTTCGATGCGCACCAGATGGTACTCGAGGATCAGGCGTTGATCGGCGAGACGATCCGCGATTTTGAAAAATCCGGGCTGAACATCGAAACCTGCTTCAACACCATTGCGGAGCGGTACATCAAGGCGTTTTCCGAAATCGACGACGAATACCTGCGCGAGCGCGCCGCCGACATCAAGGACGTGACGAAACGCGTGCTGCACGTCCTTTTAGGTCAGGCGGCCACCAGCCTGACGGAGCTGGTCGATAAGCGGATTATTGTCGCGTATGATATTTCGCCTTCCGAGGCCGCAGGCATCGATCGAAGTGCCGCGCTCGGCATGCTGACCGACGTGGGTAGTCGCACGAGC
>JAYVMJ010000236.1:0-5508 GCA_043759025.1 Verrucomicrobiota bacterium
TTGCAAATAAGCCTTCTGTATCTCCCGATCGGGGAAATCGAAGAAAAAACCGCAGGTCGCATATGGGGGATACAAGCGGAAATGAGCGATTGTCCCGGAAAATCCGAGGTGACAGTCGGCTGCGCCGATCTTGAACGAGCAAGGTTCGCCCCGGCGCGCAATCGCGGCGCAATTAATTTGGATGTTGGCCCCGGATTCGGAAAGATCCACCCGGCGTCCGCCCCATGCCTGCGTGTGATTTTTGTCCGCAGTTGGATTTCCATCCTCGTCGTGTACTGGCAAAATCAAAACCGCTTTGAAGGGAAAGGAGGCCCCGACCGCGTATCGTGGAGGCTTTCGTATCAGCAGATTTCTCCTCGGGTCTTGCGGAATTTAGAATGCGCTTAAACAGTAACACCGTTGGACTTGGCGGTTAAAATCACGGGAAACGAAATTCTGCACAGCTTGCGCCAATTCGCAGCTAAAATGGTCCGCGGTCGATACCCAAAGGCCCGGTTTTAACATTTTTGCCGATTGCCAACCCGGCCTTCGACCGCCTGCTTGGTAGGCTATTTGTTTTCAACATGAATGCTTCTCCTGAAATGAACATCGAGTATGTGGCAAATCTTGCCCGACTCGCCCTCACCGAGGCGGAAAAGACCCGGTTTTCCCTCCAACTTGGTGAGATCCTCCATTACGTGGAGAAGTTGAAACAAGTGGATGTTACTGGCGTGGAGCCGATGGCGCATGCGTCGCCCGTTTTTAACGTGTGGGCAGCCGATATCGCGGTGGCTGGTCTGCCCGTCGAAAAAGCCCTGCAGAACGCCCCGTCCCAACGCGACAACCTCATCGCGATTCCCAAGGTCATGGAGTGAACCGATGACCGAAGAACTTATTTTCAAACCTGTCGGCGAACTCGCGACGCTTCTCGCCACCGGGAAAATCACGTCCGTCGCATTGGTTCGGGCCTTCATCACGCGCATGCAAGCCGTGGACGGGCGCGTGAAAGCCTTTAATTCCCGCGACGAGGCCAACGTGCTGGCGCTGGCCCGCGCATCCGACGAGCGCCGTGCGCAAGGGCAGGCGAGGGGGCCGCTGGATGGCATTCCCGTTGGGTTCAAGGACGTGATCGCGGTCGATGGCCAGCCGCTGACGTGTTCCAGCAAGATGCTTGCGAATTACGTTTCGCCTTACGACGCGACCGTGACGGAAAAACTGAAAGCGGCCGGCGCGATTCCCTGGGGGCGGCTGAACATGGATGAGTTCGCCATGGGTTCGTCGACGGAAAATTCCGCATTTGGCGCGACTTGCAACCCTTGGGATTTATCCCGTGTCCCCGGAGGAAGTTCGGGCGGTTCGGCCGCGGCAGTGGCGGCGGGGGAAGCGCCGGTTTCACTCGGTTCCGACACCGGCGGCTCGATCCGTCAGCCGGCGGCGCTGTGCGGCATTGTTGGTCTTAAGCCCACTTACGGCCTCGTTTCACGCTATGGGCTCGCGGCGTTTGCCTCGTCGCTCGACCAGATTGGAACCTTTGCGCATACGGTGGAGGACGCTGCGATGGTACTCGGCGCTATTGCCGGACATGATTCACGCGACTCCACTTCTTTCGAAACTCCGGTTCCCGATTATCGCGAGGAATTGAAGAAACGCACCGGACCTTGGCGGCTGGGCGTGCCCAAGGAATTTTTTGGCGAAGGCCTCGATCCGGAAATCAACGCGTCGGTCAGGCAGGCGATTGATTTTTATCGGAAAAGTGGCTGCGAAATCCGGGAGGTTTCGATGCCGTTCGCCTCGGAATACGCGGTGGCGGCCTACTACATCATCGCGACGGCCGAGTGCTCGTCCAACCTCGCGCGCTACGACGGCGTGCGCTATGGCCACCGTTCCAAGGACGCGACCAACGCGATAGATCTCTACTTCAAATCGCGCGCCGAGGGTTTCGGCGAGGAAGTGAAAAGGCGCATCATTCTCGGCACCTACGTGCTGAGCAGTGGTTATTACGATGCTTATTATTTGCGCGCCCAAAAAGTCCGCAGCCTGATCCGCGACGAGTTCATGCGGGTGTTTCAGGACTGCGACGCGTTGCTTTCCCCGACCACGCCGACCGCGGCCTTTAAAATTGGTGAAAAAGCCGCCGACCCGCTGTCGATGTATCTCAGCGACATCTACACCATCGGTGTAAATCTCGCCGGTCTGCCCGGCATTTCGATCCCTTGTGGTTTCACCGCTGGCAAGCTGCCAATCGGATTGCAGATTATCGGACAACCTTTCCGCGAGACCGACCTCCTCGCCATCGCCCATCACTACGAACAAGCCCACGACTGGCACAAACAGCACCCGCTCCTATGAACACAGTAGCGAGTAGCGAACAGCGGGTAGCGGGTAGCAATCGACCGTGCACGCCGGCGCATCCATTTGTTAGGTTTGCGTTGATCGACTTCGTTCGATGTTCGCATTCCGGGTTGGCTACTCGCTACCCGCTACTCGCTACCCGCTACTTACCATGAAATACGAAGCCGTCATCGGACTTGAGGTCCACGTCCAGCTCAGGACGAAGTCGAAAATGTTCACGCGCGTCGCCGCTGGCTACGGTCAGCCGGAGAACACGCTGACCGATCCCGTCGTGCTCGCGCTGCCGGGCGCGCTGCCGGTGTTGAACAAGGAAGCGTTGGACAAGATCATCAAGACCGGGCTCATGCTCAATTGTAAGATCGCGCCGGTCTGCAAATGGGATCGCAAAAATTACTTTTATCCCGACTCGCCGAAAAACTACCAGATTTCCCAATTCGACCAGCCGATCTGCATCGGCGGTTCCGTCGAAATCGAACTGCCCGGTTCGGCGCGCAACGTCATGGGTGAGCACCGACACGTTCCGCTCACGCGCATTCACCTGGAGGAGGATGTCGGCAAACTCAATCACGGCGCTGCCGAATCGCTCGTGGATTACAACCGCGCCGGCACGCCGCTGATGGAAATCGTGACCGACCCCGCCATGCACAGTGCCGATGAGGCGTTTGCCTTCCTGACCGCGCTCAAGACGATCATCATTCAAGGTGACATTTCCGATTGCGACATGGAGAAAGGCCAGATGCGTTGTGACGCGAATATTTCGATCCGTCCCGTCGGAGCGACGGCGCTCGGCACCAAGGTTGAGTTGAAGAATTTGAACTCCATTTCTTATGTGCGCGACGGCATAGCGCATGAGATTCGCCGGCAGACCGCCGTGACCGAAAGCGGTGGCGTGATCGTGCAGGAAACCCGCGACTACGACGGCGAGGCCGGTACTTCCCAATCGCTGCGCTCGAAGGAAATGGCGCACGACTACCGCTATTTTCCCGATCCCGACTTGATGCCGGTGAAAGTGGGCGAGGCGTGGAAAAATCGGATTCAGACGACGCTGCCCGAACGTCCATTCGACAAACAGCGGCGGTTTTTCGAGACCTATCAATTGCCCTATACGATTACGTCGGTCCTCATTCCCGAGCGCGAACTCAGCGACTACTTTGAGGAAGCCGCCAAGCTTTGCGGAAAGCCGCAAGCCGCTGGAAATTGGATCGCCAATGATCTGCTGCGGGAACTTTCCGCCGCCCAAGTTTCGGTGGCTGATGGCAAGATTCGTCCCGCTCATGTCGCCGGCTTGGTGACGCTCGTGGAGACCGGGGTTGTGTCCAACAACCTTGCCAGGGAGGTCTTCGTGGCGATGGCTGCTTCGGGAGAAATGCCGGACGTCATCGTTGAACGAAAGGGGCTCAAGCAATCCACGGATACCGGAGCACTCGAGCAATGGGTCGCCGACGCCATCGCGGCGAATCCGAAGGCCGCCGAAGCATTCAAGGCCGGAAACGAAAAATCACTCAACGCCATCAAAGGTGCCGTGATGAAAGCCTCCCAAGGCAAAGCGAACCCCAAGCTGGTCGACGAAATCGTCCGCAAACAGATCGGCTGACCGACTATCTGACGCCTACGGGCGGATCGACAACTATCTGGAGCCGCAGCGCCCCCGCTGTGGTCTTTAGCCACCTGGCAAAAGCCATCAGGGTTTCTTCAGCCCCGTATGGAACCCCACTTCCTGGCGAAGCGGAGGAGGTGGATTGAGCAGCGGCCGGAGTTTCTCGTAAACATCGCGCAGGATGACGTCGTGGGTCACGAGCTTCCTGTCGATTTCCGCGAGTCGCTTGAAGATCGTCGCATTGGCCAGAAGTTCGTCGCGCATCTGCACGAACGCGCGGACGACATAAACACTCATCGCCACGGCGCGCGGACTGCGCAGGAGCGTTGCAGCCATGATCGCGCCGTGCTCGGTGAAGACCCAGGGAAGCTTTCGAACGCCGCCGTGTCGGTTTTGATGATTGGTCGAATGAGTTAAACTTGAGGTCACAATTTGTGACTTCAAGTTGGCCGATTGGGAAAGGGTAAGTTGAAACGCGAAATCATCGGGAAATCGGTCGCGATGACGACGAATTGTCTGATTAAACACTTTCGTCGGTACGTCGTAAAGTCGGGCGAGATCGCGATCAATCACCACGCGGCGATTTTGAATAAAATGGATGGGCGGTACTGGGGGTTGGGTGGGCATAAATAGTTCTCCAACCCTCTCACGCGAGGTTGAATGAATTCAAAGCGGGCCCGTTATTTTCATAGGTGATTTTTCGCGTGAGAGTCAATCCCTTCGCCGAAACCAGTGCTTTCTTCTGCACGATTCCCGACTATCCTGGATTCATGAGTTTAACGAACGCCTCCCGGTCTCTTCGCGGAAATAGGTTCCTACCCTATGCATTGGTCTGTCAGATCTCCGCGTCCTCGGTGTCGCTCCCTTCCGTTGTCTAAAGACTCAAAAACTTTCGATCAAATCGGGCTGCCGGAAGCGCGGCATCATCTGTTCCTTTGCGTCGGGCCGGACTGTTGTTCGACGAAGGAAGGCATGGAAACGTGGGACCATCTGAAGTCCACTTTGAAGGAGCATGCGGTCCCCGCGCTGCGTACGAAGGCGGCGTGTTTCCGGCTCTGCGCGGACGGCCCATGGCTCGTGGTCTATCCCGACGGTGTCTGGTATTCGAAAGTCACTCCCGAACGATTCGACCGGATCCGCCGCGAACACATTGAGGGGGGCAAACCGGTGACCGAGTGGGTGAAAGCGGTTAACCCGCTGCCGCAGGATTGAAGCTGGATCGATCGCTCTAGATCTGACGAAAAGGCGTCGGACGTATCCCTCCGACTCCCGGATTTTTGGTTCTAATTCTGCACGACGAAAACGAGAAACTTCAGGTGGTCATTGAGCGGAGCGGTGGAAGTGGCGATCACCTTGTCGTCTGCGACCTCGACAATCGAAAGCATGAAGGCGTCGCCTTTGCGTTTGGCCCGCAACTCATAGCGCTTCGCCTCGGGAATCAAGAGGTCCACATCTCCGATATAAGCGTGCCCCAGATGATGCAGGGAAACCGTCAGGGTGTGGTTGCCCGGAGATAATTCGCAGTTGGAATTGATGACGGAAGCGCCGTCGATGGATTGAATTTCGCACCGGGCTTCATA
>JAYVMJ010000237.1:0-6521 GCA_043759025.1 Verrucomicrobiota bacterium
CTCCGAGCGTTCGATGAACTGCGCCAAAAAAGATTCCCATTCCCTACCGCCACCGAGGACGAAGTCACTGCCGCCTTGCGTGGAATCATCGAAAATAACTTCCGCCAGACCGGCAGCGTGTCGGGATTCAATCGCCGGACTTACGAGTCCGTTGTTCGGCAGGGCCAAGTATCGAACTACGACTTTTCACGACCGACCAAAACACCCGATCTTTGCTTCAAGCTTCGTCACGACGAAGCTGAGCCTCGCTTCGTGGTCTCGGAATTCGACGCGCTCTTCGTCGAGTGCAAACCAATTGATCGGAATCATGCCGCTGGAGGTAAATATTGCGACGAAGGACTTATCCGTTTTGTCGAAGGCTCCTATGCGTGGGCAATGCAAGAAGGACTTATGATTGGATATGCCCGTCATGGTCGCACTATCGCAGGGAACCTGATTCCCGACATGCAAGTACCTCGCCGCCACGCTGCCTTAAAAACCACCAAATTGGCCACAGCAGTGAACGCCCGTGGCGCTGCTGCAACGACCCAGGCAGAAGCCTTGCACGTCAGCCATCATCGACGCGGGTTTAACTGGATTGCCGGCAAAGGGGCCGCAACCGGCATCCTGGTCTATCATAGTTGGCACGATTGCGGATAACGCCGTCTTTGATTCGAAAATCCTCAGGCTCATTGTCCGCTCTTGAGAAATGCGCGCCATCCGCCGAAACTCGTGATGTCGTTTGCGCCGGCCAGCGCAGCGGGTTCGCAGATGAAACCTTTCACCGTGGTGCCGTCGATCAGTTGCAGCGTGCCGATGCCGAGCGGAGGCGGGATGGCCGCGACAAATGAACCGAAGGCCGCGGCGCTGATCCCCCACACTTCGACCTCGATCGCCGCGCCGGTTCCCGCCGCGCCACGCACCAAGCCAGGCTTGGGCGGCGTCGTGCCGGGAAGCGCATAAAATCGATAGGCGTCAGTGGTGCGCGTCGTGCGCAGCAGCCGGGCGCCCAGCGTGGTCAACTGACTGTTCAGTGGCTGGCCAGTAAGGTGCGCGCCCACGACCGCCAACTCGATTTCGCCCGCGATGAGCATTGGTGCCGCCGACATCGGCGGAAGCGTCAGGCCGGTGGCTCCCGTCGTTTTTACCGTGGCCCGATGGAGCGCACCCCCGATGGCGGCGAGCCGGGCATCGCTCCAGGCTGGTCCGAAAAGCGTGACGCCAAAAGGCAATCCATCGGAACGAAAACCCGTGGGCACCGCGAGTGCCGCGGTATCGAGCAGATTGGCGAAATTTGTATAGGTGCCCAAGCGTGAATTGAGCGTGATCGGATCGGCCTCGACTTGCGCGCGGGTATAGATCGTCGCCGCCGTGGGCAGAACCATCGTATCGACTTTCGTCCACGTGACGTCCGCAGCACGACGGAGAGCCGCCAGTTTGTAACCGGACTCGAACGCGTCGACCGCCAATAGTTTTTCCCCGCCTTCAATAATGCGGCGTGTCACCGGCCAGATCGCGCCGGCGTGGTTGGCGTAAAACTCGCGCACCGCAGACCAGCGTTCGGCCACCCACGGTCCTTCGTACAACAATCGCGCCGCATCGCGGAACGGGGTGAAATCGATTTCGATTCGGATTCCGCCAAGTTTTTCAAGGTCACTCACCGCCCGCACAAAACACTCCGGGGAACGCGTGTCGCCAAACCAGTCGAGCTGGCCGGCAGCAGGAACGCCAAAGCGAAAAGTCGAAGGAGTCGCCACCGGCGCAGAGGCATTTTGTGGCGTTGGCCGCGCAAACGGATCGCTCGCATCATAGCCGCCCGCGACGGCGGCAATCGCCGCAGTATCTTCCACGGTAAGCGCGAAGACCGACACGCAATCGAGCGAACGGCACGCCGGCACCACACCGCGCGTGCTGAATGCACCCTTGGTCGGCTTGAGACCGACGAGATTATTGAACGAAGCCGGCACGCGACCCGACCCAGCCGTATCGGTGCCGAGCGAAAAACTTACCAGCCCCGCGGAAACCGCGACCGCTGAACCGCTGCTGGAACCGCCCGGAATCATTTCCGGATGAAAGGGATTGCGCGGCACGCCGTAAGGCGACCTCACGCCCACGAGACCGGTGGCAAATTGATCGAGATTGGTTTTCCCGATCGGAATGGCTCCCGCATCAAGCAGCCGTTGCACGACAAACGCCGGGCCGGACGGCGTGTAGGCAAACTCTGGACAGGCCGCCGTCGTTGGCACGCCAGCGAGGTCGATGTTGTCCTTGATCGCAAAAGGCACGCCGTACAACGGCTGGTCTGATGTGCCGCGCTTTTCAATTTCGTGTGCACGCAAGAGCAACTCATCACGGCTGAGCCGGTGAATCCAAACCGCCGGGTCATTGTAGCCTTCAATCCGCCGCCAGATTTCCTCGACGAGAGCGGTCGGCGTCAACGTGCCGGCAGCGTAGGCCGCGCGGAGAGTGGAAAGGTCAAGGGATAGAGTCATGAAAAATTATCGCGAGAGTTTCAATGGAAACAAAGTGATTCAGGATAAAGCTAATTACCGGCCAACCGTCATTCTTACTTCGTCCCCTTCCGTTCCTTCGCGAGGCATAAAGTTTCAACCTTCGATCACGACCAGCGTTTCACCGGCGTTGACTGGCTTGCCCTCGACGCAACGGATCTCCCGTATTTTTCCGGCCCGGCTCGCAACCACGGTGATTTCCATCTTCATCGATTCCAGGATGACGAGCGGAGCACCGTCCTTCACGGTGTCGCCAACGGACACGGTAATTTTCCAAATATTGCCCGGAATGTGGGAAGGCACCGCAACGCAACCAGAGGGAATCACCTGTTCGTCAACCGCCGCCGCCGATTCGGATTCGGCGGAAAAGTTGAGCTGCCCACTTTCCTCCCAGCGCTTCCGCTCCGCCTCGAACGAGGCTTGCTGGTGAGTTTTGAAAGCGGTGATCGTCGCAGAATTTTGGGTCAGAAACTTTTGATAGTCGCTGAGACGGAATTTCGTCTCAGCGATTTTCAGTTTCACTTTTCCCTGCGGAAAATCTTCACGGAAACGCGTCAGCTCGGCGTTTGAAACGGGATAAAACCGGATCTGATCAAAAAAGCGCAACAGCCACGGCGTGCCTTCCTTGAACTCCACGGTCTGTTTGTAGCGATTCCACATCTGGCACGTCCGGCCAATGAATTGATAACCACCCGGGCCTTCCATGCCGTAAACGCAAAGGTACGCACCGCCAATCCCGACCGCGTTTTCTGGCGTCCATGTGCGGGCAGGATTGTATTTGGTCGTCACCAGTCGATGACGCGGATCGACGGGCGTTGCAACCGGAGCGCCGAGATAGACGTCGCCGAGCGCAAGAACGAGATAGCTCGCCTCGAAGGCGATGCGATGAACCTCGTCCACGGAACCGAGGCCATTGATTCGGCGGATAAACTCGATGTTGCTCGGACACCACGGCGCGTCCTTGCGGACGATCTGCATGTACTTGCGGATCGCGAGCAGCGTGGATTCGTCCTCCCACGAGAGGGGCAAATGAACGATGCGCGAGGGAACTTCGATATTGTCGACCGATGGCAGCTCGCTCTCGGCTCGCAGCAGGATTTCCATCAGCCGCTCCATGGGCAGCAGGCGGTAATCGAAGTGAAGTTGGAGCGAACGAATTCCCGGAGTGAGATCGACCAAGCCGGGAATATGCTGGCGTTCCAGCCACGATTGCAGTGCGTAAACCCGCATGCGCAGCGCGATGTCGAGCATGAGCGGACCGTATTCGACGAGCAGATAGGAATCACCGGCGCGGCGATAGCAGACGGCGGGCGCGTCCGGACGTTCGGAAATTTCGTGCAGGACCGCCGACTCCGACGGCAGCTGCGTTCCAAAATCCCATGCTTCGGCTTTGGCGCGGCGGGCCGGCAGCAGCGATTCGATCTCAGCATCCTGCGCCGTCGCAGCGATGCGCGCTTCCTCCGCCGTCAGAGCGCGGAAACGCACTTTGTCCCCGGGTTTGAGCTGGCCCATTTTCCAAAGTTCACCCTGCACGATGGTCGCGGGACAAACGAACCCCCCGCAGCTTGGGCCATCGGGTCCGAGGATGATCGGCATGTCACCGGTGAAATCGATCGCACCAATCGCGTACGCGTTATCGTGAATGTTTGAGGGATGCAGGCCCGCCTCGCCGCCGTCGCGGCGGGCCCATTGCGGTTTCGGGCCGATCAGTCGGACGCCCGTGCGTGCGGAGTTGTAGTGCACCTCGTAGGTCGTGCTGAACAGAACCGCGATGTCGTCCTGCGTGAAAAAATCCGGCGCGCCGTGCGGTCCATAGAGCACGCCGATTTCCCACTCGCGGGTGAGCGCGGGCTGAATGCTGCCAGGAGCGCGCAACAAGGCGGCTTCGTCAGTCACGCCCGCGGCAGTGCTGCGATTGACGCGCAAGACGTCGCCGGCCCGCAAGGCGCGACCGGCGTGACCACCGAAAAGCCCAAGCGTGAATGTGGCCTTGCTGCCGAGATAATCCGGCACGTCGAAACCATGGCGAATCGCCAGGTAAGCGCGCAGGCCCGGACCGTCGACGGCACCAAGACGAAGCGTTTGGCCGGGTTTAACGCGCAACGCCCGGTGATAGGTAATCGCCTTGCCGTCGAGCATGGCCGGCATGTGCGCGCCGGTCAGCGCAATGATGGCCGCGGTGTTGAAGCGAAGAGAAGGTCCCTGCACGGTGAGCTCAAGCCCGGCCGCAGTATCGGGATTGCCAACGAGGCGGTTCGCAAGTCGGAAGGATCGCCCGTCCATTGGCCCGGAAGGTGGTACGCCCACATCCCAATAACCGAGACGCCCCGGATAATCCTGCACCGTCGTTTGCGTGCCGCCTTCCAGCACGTCGACCGTGGCCGCCGAATAAGGAAGCGTGCTGAGATATTTCGTGGTCACGCCCCCGGCGCGAAAACCAGCGGACGCTACAATCTGGCGGAGATAGTCGAGATTCGTCTCGAGCCCGTGCAATCGGGTGTCAGCAAGAGCGACGTCAAGCCGCCTCAATGCTTCGGCCCGATCACGACCCGTGACGATGATCTTCGCCAGAAGCGGATCATAGAAAGCGGAAACCTCCGTGCCGCGCTCGATCCAGGTTTCGATGCGCGCGGAAGTCGCGAAATGGACATCCGTCAACGTGCCGGCGGCGGGTTGGAAATTCTTGCCCGGATCCTCCGCATACACGCGCACTTGAATGGACGCACCAGCGGAAGCGGGCGCCCATTGCGACAGATCAAGTTCACCCGCCGCTGCGCGCAGCATCCACTCGACGAGATCGATGCCGGATACTTCCTCCGTCACACCGTGCTCGACCTGCAGCCGCGTATTGACCTCGAGGAAATAAAATTCACCCGTGGAGTTGTCATAGACGAACTCGACAGTGCCGGCATTTTGGTATCCCGCGGCCGCGCCGAGTCGCGCGGCGCATTCGAGCAGTTGCGAACGTTGGGCCGGCGTGAGGCCGGGTGCGGGGGTTTCCTCGATGACCTTCTGGTTGCGACGCTGGACCGAGCAATCGCGCTCGCCCACTGAAACGACGTGCCCTTTGCCGTCGCCAAAGATCTGCACCTCGATGTGCCGGGCATGCTCAACGAATTTTTCGAGGAAGATCCCTCCTTCCTTGAAATTATTTTTCGCAAGGCGGCCGACCGCGGCGAAAGCCGTTGAAAGCTCCGCCGGCTTTCGAATCAGCGACATACCGATGCCGCCGCCACCCGCCGTGCTCTTGAGCATTACGGGATAGCCAATGCGAGCCGCCTCACTGCGGGCGTGTTCCTCATCACACAGCAGTTCGGAACCCGGCAACAATGGCACCTTGTGCTGCTGCGCGATGGCGCGAGCGGCGTGCTTCAGGCCAAACATCCGCATCTGGTCGCCCGTCGGACCGATGAAAACCACCCCGGCGGCAGCGCAAGCATCCGAGAAGCCGGGATTTTCGGAAAGGAAACCGTAACCCGGATGAATCGCCTGCGCACCCACGGACTTGGCGGCGGCGATGATTTTATCGCCATCGAGGTAACTCTGCGCGGCCGGCGCGGGGCCAATATGAATGGCTTCGTCGGCCTGCTGAACGTGCAGCGAGTGCTGGTCGGCATCGGAATAAACCGCGACCGACTTCACTCCCATTTTCCGCAGGGTACGGATAACGCGACAGGCAATGGCTCCACGATTGGCGATGAGGACTTTTGAAAACATTTGAGAGTTGTCTCGCGAAGGAGGCGAAGGAAACGAAGGTACGGAAGAGGTGGAGAGATTTTTTCAGTGGTGATTAAATCTTTGCTTCTTTCAAATCCTTCGCGGGAAAATGATCGGTATATGCAAAATACGGCTTACCTTCGGCACCATTGGTGATCCGGACGATGCTGGTCTTGAGATGGACTTCGTTGAAGTTGATCAGGAACCCGAGCTGGAGCGGAATAAGGCGCAGATAGTTCCAAGTCGTTTTTTTGAAAATATCGGCCACTTGCGCGACTGACTTCAACTCGACGAGAACCAGGTTATCGAGGATAA
>JAYVMJ010000238.1:0-4377 GCA_043759025.1 Verrucomicrobiota bacterium
GCGCATCTCCAATTATGCCAATGCAGGTCCGAATGATCTATCCATATTTTGCGCTGCTCTCGATGGCGTAGAATCCTCAATCGAGTGGATTCCAGAAAATACTACAAATCAGTGAAAACGGTTCATCAAAATCTTGGCGACGGTGGAAACAAACCGGCAAGCCCATTTCGAAAAACTTAAGGCTCAGAGGTTGTCGCGGGGCTGGCTCGCCACGCTTGCCTTCGGCGAGCTCGCGATGATGGGAAACTAACAAATGGCGGTCTGGACTGTTCCGGGCATGAACGAAATCCACTGCGCTGGATCGCCCGGATTCTGATTGGCAGGGGAGCGCTCGATATGTTCCTTGTTTCTCGATGTCCTTTCCGCCCGAACTTTATGCCAACCGCATGCGGCAATTGCGGCCTTCCACGATCCGCGAGATCCTGAAGGTCGCTTCCCAGCCGGAGATTATTTCGTTTGCCGGCGGATTGCCGGCTCCGGAATTATTTCCCGTGGATGCCATTCGCGCAGCGGCGGATGATGTGCTGACCCGCCACGGGAGCGAGGCGTTGCAGTATGGACCGAGCGAAGGGTTTCCGGCTTTGCGCGAATGGATCGCGACGGAGTTGCAGACGCGCAAAATCAGGGCGGTGTCCCCGGATATCCTCGTGACCAATGGTTCGCAACAGGTGCTTGATCTCGTGGCGAAGGCGTTGATCAATCCCGGTGATGTTGTCCTGACGGAAAATCCCACGTACCTCGCCGCCATCCAGGCGTTCCAGGCGCTGGAGGCTCGCTTTGTGCCAGTGCCGACCGATGCGGAAGGACTCATTCCCGAGGCTTTGCCGGAGCTGATCAAGCGGCATCGGCCGAAGTTTCTTTACACCATTCCGAATTTTCAAAATCCAACTGGCGTGACGATGAACGCGTCACGGCGCGAGGCAGTCGCCCGGATTGCAGCGGAACATAAATTGGTGATCCTCGAAGACGATCCCTATGGCAAACTTCGCTACAGCGGCGTGGAGGTGCCACCAATCAAATATTGGGACGAGGCCGGGTGGGTGCTTTATGCGAGCACGTTTTCCAAGACGATTGCTCCGGGTTTGCGGCTGGGTTGGGTGGCGGCACCGGCGGAGATTTTTTCGCGGCTGCTGATTCTTAAACAGGCATCTGATCTGCATACGTCGAGTTTCGATCAACGGGTCGCTTGTGCTTTTCTTTCCGGCAACGATCAGTCGGTGCACCTCGAACGCATCCGCCGCGCTTACGGCGAGCGTTTCGCCGTGATGGATGCGGCGCTTCAGGCCGAGATGCCCGCTGGCTACCAATGGACGAAGCCGGAGGGCGGAATGTTCCTTTGGGTCACCGGACCGGCCGGTCTCGATGGACTCGAACTGCTTGAAAGAGCCATCAAGCATCAGGTCGCGTTTGTTCCGGGGCGGGATTTTTTTCCCGCCGACGCTGGGGCCAACTACCTTCGCCTCAATTTTTCGAATTCCAAACCCGAGCGGATTCGCGAGGGGGTTCGCCGACTGGCCTCGCTTTGCAAGTAAACGTAAATTCAGCCGCTGAAACCACGGATTTCACGAATAGCCACGGATGATCGATCTTTTGAAAACCGCCTGGCATTCAATTCGCGGCTGAATGATTTAAATCGATCGTTGTCATGCGAACCTCTGTATCCGTATCCGTTCGATCAGTGTCATCAGTGGTTAGAGAGAACTGCGCCTGGTCGCTGAGCCTGACCGCGTTATCGCGGCCTCAAGGACTGGTCCGTTATTCCTGCGATTCCTTCACGATTTCGCGTTCGGCTTCGATCCAGGTGGATTCAGCCTCGTTTTCGGGGTGGCCGCGTTTTTCCCAAATGGCATAGGCCCGTGCGGCGATAGCTTCGTGGATTTCAGAGACGGAATTGCCAGTATGCGACTGAACGTGGCCGTTGTGATGATGATTTTTCATGTTGGAGCAGGCCGGAAGGGGTGGATTTCCTTTCAGCGCTACTGGTAGTGACGACGTTCGACTCGTTTTGGTTCCGGTTTTTTCCACCCGGTCGCCGCCGAACTGCACCGTAGTTAAACCGGCCGGAAGCTCCGCCACTTTTCAAGGGGCATCGAGGCCAGCGCGATGAGGAACAGCTGGCTGGCGACAAAGGCGATCAGCCAGTAGAACGCCGCGTCCATGAAACCGTAACTGTGGAGGCCGATGCCGAGCATATTCGTGCCGAACCAACTCCAGCTGGTGATGATATTGCCGAAGAGCGCGAGCGACATCAGGCCGCGTTGTTTCACCATTCCGCCCCAGCGGGCGTGGAGAATAATCGCGTTCCAGAGTACAATCATGACGGCGCCATTTTCCTTCGGGTCCCAACCCCAGAAACGACCCCATGATTGATCCGCCCAAATGCCGCCAAGCACGGTGCCGACGAGGCTGCAAAGGGTGGCGAAGCAGACGATGCCGTAAACCATGTTTTCGAGCATTTTCGCGTTCGTTTCGCTTTTTCGAGCAGCGACAGCGGCAACAGCAGTTAATCCCGGAGATATAGCGATTGCACCTATCGCAACCGCTCCTTCAGTAGTCGGTTTGCGAGTTAACCAAGTCGTGAAAACACCCATGACCACGTAAATCAGTGCGAGAAAACCAGCGAGGAATGTCGCGCCGTAACCAGTTGTTACTACGACTACGTGAGTCGCGAGCCAGAGGTTAGTGTCTAAAACAGCCCGCATCATCTCCAATGTGTCGCCGCTGAGAGAGAGATGGTGGGCGATTAGCAGGGTAATGAATCCTATGATACCTGCGGCCGCCGAACCAATGGCATTGCGATAGAATCGTTCGAGTATTAGGCAAAGGGCTACCGCAATCCAACCGACGAAGAGCGCGGATGAATAGAGATTCGTGACGGGCGGGCGGCCTTCGAGCCACATGCGGGTAATGATGCCAGCGGTCGCGACGACGAATGCGACGAAGACGAGATAGAACGCGGATTTGCCCAGCAAATCCGGCCATTTCAACCACGAGAAAATCGCGATAAAAAAGGCGTACGCATAAAACGTCATGCTATTGTAGAACGGCTCGGCGGCATTGAAGCGGGTTTCGATATCGCTCTTTTTCAACTGAGGGGAGAAGCGCTTGCTGAGTTGTTCGCGATACAAGCGGGTAATTTCGTTAAATTGACCGGGCTGGTGGTCGCGCCACGCGTGACCGAGCGCGGCGTAGGCCATGATGTTGGGATTCAGCGTGCCGGTTTGAAACGTTTCGAGCAACGTCCGGCCGACGGATTTCCACGCGGTCAGACTGGGTTCGTCATCGGCGGGCGGCACCGCGAGGAGATTGCCCATCTTGTCCATGAAGTCGTAGCGCTCGGCCATCGTGATCATGGCTTTGTAGGCGTCTTCATTGGCGGGTTCTTTTTTCTGTTTCGCGCGAACCGCTTCCACACCGGCAGGGAGGGCTTTCTGGAATTTAAGGAGTTCCTCGAGGAAATCAGGACTGTCGGGCGCTTGGACGCTGTATTTAAGGCGCTGGTAAAGCAGGACGCGCTCGCGGAGTTGGATCACGGCCTTCTGAAATTGGGTGCGGGCCTGCGGATCGATGGGGGCGGCGAGATTTGCCTGCCGGTCGAGTTCGTCGAGTTTGGGTTCGAGTTTCTGGAACGAGAAACGGGTGCGCGTTCCGGGAACAAAATCGGCGAGTACGAGGACGCGCAACACGGGGTTGTCGTAGTGAATCTTGGTGTCGGCTTCGGTCAGCCCCATGAGCGTTAGCAATTCGGGCGAGTCGGTCGCGCTGATGTGGAAGGTGGGATAGGTGTCCGCTTTGGTCGGATTGAAAAGGACATCCGCGAGCCATTCGATGGGACTGGCGACCAAAGGTTCGGAATCGGTCGGATCGCTCACCCGCTGCCGATTCTGCATCTCGAGCAGCGACGTGCGCGCGACGGTGTCGAGGGGCTTGATGCGTCCGTTGACGAGGACCGGCAGCCGGCCGAACGCGGTGAGATCAAAAGCACCGGGTGCCGTCGCGGGCACATACAGCGTGGAGGCCATCCAGAAAATGGCGGCAGCGAGAACAATAAGAGGAATCCAGCGCTTCATGATAAGGAGTTTTTTAACGCGGAGATCGCAGAGGACGCGGAGAGATTTGCCGCGTTGTTGGAAACACGTTCGATACCATCAACGAGTTTTTGGACATTAAAATTCATGAGCAGTCCGAGTGGGTAATGGCCCAATCGCAGATAGGTACGTAATTGCGCCCCGTGGATGGGAAGGAGTTTTTCCAACGCTTTGAACTCCACCACGACTCGGTTTTCGGCAAGGACGTCGATTCGATAGCCGGTCTCGATTGTTATGCCTTTATATCGAATAGGCATCAGTTGTTGGCGGACGTGAGGAATGTTGCGGA
>JAYVMJ010000239.1:0-2458 GCA_043759025.1 Verrucomicrobiota bacterium
GTAATTTAGCGATTGAGACGCGGTGATCTCGGACGGCGTGAAAAGTCTGCCCCGCGTCAGCGTTCGGTGACGCCGAAGACGGTGAACTCCGCCACCGCGGGTTGAATACCGGGAGGATGGCCGAGCACCACGAGACGCGCGCGGATGGCCGACGTGGGCACGCATTCACGGTAGTCGATCAGCAAATCCTCCGTGCTCTGGCTGCGATCAACGATCGTCGACCACACAGCAGGAGCGGTCTCGACTTCAATCCGGTAGCGGAAGGGACCCGGCCGGATGCCGCTGGTTGTGTCCATTCCCAGGTCGTGCCAGATTATCCGGACGGCGTGGATGGTGGCGCGGGCGGAAAAATTTGTGGTGAGGATGGGTTCGGCGTCGCCGACGGCTGGCAGCCACCAGGTCGTCAGTGAATTATCGGCCGCGAAGCGCCCGGGGGCGTTGGGCGCGCTCGAACTGCCAAAGGTGGGTTCGCTTTGGTTGAGGGGCAGCCACGGTTCGGCCGCGCTCGACGAGGGTAGCGCTTGCGGGGTCGAGGTTGCGCCCGGCACGAACAGCTCGCCGTTTGCGTCGATCTGCGCCAGGTCGAGGCCCACGCGACGTTCGAAGCCGTGGGCCGCACAGGCAAAGATGGTATAGAAAACCCACAAGCGATCGGCGGGACCCTGCACAATCGAACCGTGGCCGGTGCCAGTGATCAGGCCCTCGGTGCTACGGAAGATGGGATTGTGTTTTTGTGGGACGAAGGGCCCGAGTGGCGAATCGCTGGTGTCGCAGCCCATCGCATACGTGTGATATTGGGTTCCGCCCGCAGAGTACGTCAGGTAATAACGGCCGCCGTGTTTTACCATCCACGCGCCTTCCATCCAACCGTTGTTCGGATTCTGATTCGCGCTGCCCACTCGTTCCCACGTGAAGGTGTCGGGTTGGAAAGGAATCAACTCCTTCGGTGTGCCGATGGGGTGGGTCGGATTTTTGGCGTTAAGCTCGACGCCCCAGATTCCGGAGTGGGGCGTGCACCCCCAATAATAGAAGAGCCGTCCGTCGTCATCGGCGAACAGCATCGGATCGGTTTGCGAAGGCAGGCCGGGGATGGCGGGCATTTCCATTTTGCCAATCGACGTGAACGGGCCGAGTGGGGTGGGTCCGGTGTAGAGATCGGAATCTGACGCCATCAACAGGAAGCGGTCGCGGTGATGGACGATCGTCGGCGCGTAACCGATGTCGCGCCTGTTGAGCGGGTGGTGCTGCCACGTCCGGCCCTCATCGGCGCTGACCCACGCCATGTCGCACGACGGATAGAGGTACCATTTGCCCTCGAACCAGAGACCACTCGGATCGGCGAGTTCGCGGTATTGCTGCGTCAACGGCGTCAACCACAGTCCGGCCATTGCGTTCGGTTTCCCCGGTGCGACGTCGCGCACCAAACGCCCGACCGGATAGTTGGGCAGCGGCAGGGGATTGATTAACCGAGTGGGAGCCGGTGCGATCATCGAGGCCGGAACAATACGAACGAACGGTCCGAGGACAAAGGCGATGATGACGACCAGTGTGAAAGAGCAACGCGGGGACATGGTGGGACCAGTCAGTTGAAGCCGGCCAATTCGCGCAAGCCTGGCGTGACCGGAAGCGCTGCCGTCTCGTCGGCCAGTTGGGCGACGCGCACCATGCGGTCGCACTCGAAAAAACCGGGAGAAGAAATCTTCTTCCTCGGGACTTTGGAAATCGGATAGCTTTCTGGTCGACCGTTCCGGTTCACCATGGCGAAAAACACTCCTCGCAAACTTTGGATTCTTCCGATCGGGCTGCGCTTTCTTAACGATCCACTCGGAGTTCATTGATTTTTGAAAACGTCATGCCGTTGAACTTGTTGTCCATTACTGTCTGTCTCCAGCGTTGGTTGGCGGCCGCATTGTTCATGGCCGTGGCCGCCGCGACGGCACCGGCGACCGGAAAAATTTTTTGTGATTTCCGATCTGCAGCTTGATCTCATTTGGGTCAAGCCAGGCACCTTTTCCATGGGCAGTCAGCCGGAGGATGCCTCTGACAAGGCCGAGACTCCGCTCACGCGCGTGACCGTCACGCATGGATTTTGGCTCGGGCGCACGGAGGTCACCCAAGCTCAGTATCAGGCCATTACCGGTGCTAATCCCAGTCACTTTTCCGAAGGCGGGAGCAACGCGCCGGTCGAGCGCGTTTCATGGATCGAGGCCATGGCGTATTGCGACAAGCTGACAAAACGCGAAAAAGCCGCCGGCCGCCTCCCAGCAAATCATGTCTACACCCCACCCGCGGAGGCCCGGTGGGAGTACGCCTGCCGCGCCGGAACCACCAGCCAATATGCGGGTGAGCCGGAAAAAATATCGTGGTACGATTTAAATGCCGGGGACAGCACGCATCCCGTGGCCCAGCGCCAACCGAACAACCGGGGCTTTTATGATATGGCCGGCAACGTCCTGGA
>JAYVMJ010000240.1:0-10575 GCA_043759025.1 Verrucomicrobiota bacterium
CAAAGCCCAGCGAAGCGACCAGAGCGGTCATGAGCACAGGACGCAGCCGCGTGAGCGCTCCTTCGAGCACGGCCTCGCGGACGGATTTCCCTTCCTCCCGGAGTTGATTGAAAAAGCTTATCATCATTACTCCGTTCAAAACGGCTACGCCGGAAAGGGCGATAAAACCCACCCCTGCGGATATGCTGAATGGCAGTCCCCGCAGCCACAGGGCGAAAATGCCGCCGGTCACCGCGAGCGGGATACCCGTGTAAACAACAAGCGCCTGACGCACGCTGCGAAACGCCATGAAGATGAGTAGGAAAATCAAGACGAGGGCACTCGGGACAACGACAGCCAGTCGGAGCCGGGCTTCCTGAAGATTTTTGAATTGGCCGCCATATTCGATAAAATAACCCGGCGGGAGCTTCACCTTTTCTGCGATCTTCGCCTGCGCTTCCTGCACGAAGCTCTCCACATCACGTCCCCGCAGATTAACGAGAATCGCCATGCGGCGTTGGAACGCATCGCGGTTGATGGCGTTCACACTCTCCGTCATGCTGACGTCCGCCACCTGACCGAGAGTGATGAAACCACCCTCCATGGTTCGCACGGGCAGACTCGAAATATGCGCGAAGTCTCGGCGATCTTCGTCCTTGAGCCGGGTCACAATGGGATAGCGCCTGTTGCCTTCAACAATGACGCCCGCCTCTCGGCCGGCGAACGCGGTCGCCACGACTTTGTTCACGTCATCGGCCTGGACGTTGTATTTCGCCATGGCGGCACGATTCATCACGACTTGAAAAACCGGCCCTTTGCCTACCGCGTCGAAATCAACATCGGCGGCCCCGGGAATGTTTTTGACGAGTGCCTTCACCTCGTTGGCGGCGCGTTCGAGAACATCAAAATCTTCACCGAAAATCTTGATCGCGAGATCGGCCCGCGTCCCCTCCAACAGCTCGTTCATCCGCATCTGAATGGGCTGGGAGAAAAGGTAGGACTGGCCGGGAAAGTGCATTTGGAGTTCCCGGCTCATCAGCGTCACCAGTTCATTCTTGGTGATCGGTCTTCCTCCCTGCTGCCGCCATTCGCCCTTTGGCTTGAGCAGGATGTAGGCGTCACCCGAGTAAACCCCCATCGGATCGGTGGCGATTTCGGAAGTGCCGATTCGAGTGAAGAAGTGCGTCACCTCGGGAAATTTTTCCAACAGCAGCTTCTCCGTGTCTTTCTGCATTTCGAGCGAGGCCGCCAGACCGATGCTGGTAGCGCGCGTGATCTCAACTGCAATTGAACCCTCTTCGAGTTGCGGGACAAACTCGGCCCCGAGGCGCGTAAAGACCAAGAGGGAAAAGGCAAAGACCGCCACTGCACCCGCCACCAGTAACCAGCGAAAGCGGAGCGCCCATCGCAGAGTTGGGGCGTAAATACTTTTCGCGAAGCGGATGAGGAAATTATCCTCTTCGCTGACTTTCTTCGTCATGAAAAACGAGCAGAGGACGGGCACGACGGTCAGGGCTAGAATCAGCGCCCCGACGAGGGCGAAGATGACCGTGAGCGCCATCGGCTTGAACATCTTCCCCTCAATGCCGGTGAGTGTAAGAATCGGCAGGTACACGATGGTAATAATGGCGACGCCAAACACGGTAGGAGTTCCGACCTGTTTGCACGCCGTCAGAATGGTTTGCAGCCGCTCGTCCGTTTTGAGCAACCGCCCGAGATGCTTTTGCCGATGGGCAAGGAGCCGCACGATGTTTTCAGCGATGACTACCGCGCCGTCCACAATCAGGCCGAAATCCACCGCTCCGAGGCTCATCAAATTACCGGAGACGCCATAACGCACCATCCCGGTCACCGCGAAGAGCAGCGAAAGCGGAATCGCCGCGGCTACAATAAGTCCCGCCCGCCAGTTGCCGAGCAGACCGACCAGCACGGCAATGACGAGCACCGCGCCCTCGAAAAGATTCATTTCAACGGTATGGATAGTCGAGTCCACCAGATCGGTCCGATTGTAGAGTGTCTCAATCATTACGCCCGGCGGAAGCTTCGCTTTGATTTCGTCGATCTTCGCGTGAACGCGCTGGGAAACGAGCCGGCTGTTTTCGCCCGTAAGCATGAGTGTCGAGCCGAGCACCGCTTCTTCGCCGTCCCGGGTGGCAGCACCCGCGCGGACACTGGAGCCGATACCCACCTCGGCGACGTCTCGCACACACAAGGCAGTTGGTCGGCTGGTGAACTTGAGCGGCAATCCTGCAATCTCTTCCACGGTCTGCACGCGACCCACCGTTCGGACCGTGACGCTCTCCCCCCCTTTTTCGACCACACTGCCACCGGCGTTGGCGGTGTTCTCGGCAATCAGGTCGGACAATTCCGCAATGGTCAGGCCGACACTCGCGAGTTTCGCCGGGTCGGGGGTGATGACGATCTGTTTGTCGTAGCCCCCCGTGGTGTTCACCTCCGCTACTCCGGCCACGGTGCGGAGCGCCGGCTTCACGATGTAATCCTGGACCAGCTTCAATTGCCGGAGGCGTTCCACCGGATCGGCCGGCACGTCCTTGGCCTCAGGTTTGTAGCGGAGCGTGTAGTGATAGATTTCACCCATGCCGGTGGTGATGGGCGCCAGTTTCGGCATAATGCCGCGAGGCAATTCGTCGAGGACACCCTGCAACCTTTCCCCGACCAATTGGCGCGCACGGTAAATGTCGGTGCCTTCCTCAAAAACGAGCGTCACCTGAGAAAGTCCGAACTTCGAAATGGAGCGCACCTCGGAGAGTCTTTCGATGCCACCCATTTCGACTTCAATCGGATAGGTGACGAGCTTTTCGACTTCCTCCGGCGCCAAGGCTGGCACCGCCGTGTTGATTTCCACCTGGATATTGGTGATGTCGGGTTGGGCATCAATCGGCAACCGGAGTGCGGACCATGCGCCCACCGCAATCAGCCCAACCGCTGCGAGCAGAATAAAAGCGCGCTGGCGCAGGGAAAAATCAAAAATTCGGTCGATCATTGAAAAAGGACTGAGGGGGTTTAGTCGGTGTCGGCGACGGCGAGGCGCAATTCCGTCACCCAAAGTTTCTCCACCGCTGCGATGACGACCACGTCACCGGCATAGAGACCGTCGCTGATCTCCACGCGGTCGGCGTCGATGGCACCGGTTTTCACCGCGGTGCGGAGAAAGGCTCCTCCGTTGGAAACGTAAACGAACGTCCCTCTTGCACTGTCGAGCAAGGCCGAGCGAGGGACCGTTAGAACTGAACCGGTTGGCGCTTTCAGCGTGAGGCGGACGAACTCACCGACCGAATGCGGTCCGTTTAATTCGAAAATCAATTCGACTTGGTGCGTGGCCTTTTCCGCGGAACGGTCAACGCGCACCAATTTGGCACCGTCGGTGTGGGTGGATTCGAGTCGTTCGGCTTCACTCGCACTCATGACCGCGCTGGCGAGCACCGCGGGCTTGGATTCAAACACCTGTGCCATAACTTGCCGTTCCTGGGAAAGTTCGTGTTGTTCGGCTTCGGCTGTGCGAATGCCCATGGCTTTAACCGTCTCAGGCGGGAGCTGAAGTCCGCGTCCGGCTTTGAAACTGGCGGGAGCACCCTCGCGGGATTCCGCGTTAGCCGCCACGCTGGCCCCCGTAGGCTCAGATCGGCCGCAACCGGCGAGAACCAGTGGCAGCACGATCCAGAAATATCGGACGCGGATCATGGCTTGTTCTCCGCAGCCTCGAAGTTGAGGCCGGTGAGCAGTTCGATTTGTTGGCCGGCTTCGAGTGCCTCGCGTTTGGTGTCGAGCAGCGCTTCCACTGCGTCGAGGTAGGAATTCTGCAATTCAACGTAGGTGGAAAGCGGCACGGCCCCGAGCCGGTAGTGCCGGTCGGCGAGTGCGGCCGCTTCCCGAAATTTCTCCACGGCATCCGGCTTCCAGTCGGAAGCCGCCGCAAGCTTCGCCGCGAATGCTTGTGACGCAATGATGACTTCGCGTTCGAGCTGACGCTGCGCCACGATCAAGGTTGTCTCGGCTTGGCGGCGGCGAGATTCAGCCAGATCGACTCCGGCCCGCGAGCGCGACCCGAGCGGCAATGGCACGCTCATACCGAGCCCGAGAATGGTTTGTTGGTCGCCACCGGTTTCATGGGAAAAGAACGGACTGACGGCGACCGCGGGATACCGCTCGTTGCGGGCCAGCGAGACTTCCAGGCCTTGCTGTTCCAATTCGACCTTCTTCATCCGAAAGTCGAAATTCTTCTCGCGGGCCGCCGCGAGAAGTTCGCTCAACGGAGGAGCCGGGTGGAAGATTATTTGCACGCCGGTAACCCGCAGGACCGACTCCATCGGTGCGCCGCGAAGCTGATTGAGTTCGACGAGCGCCGCCTGTGCGGCGAGGTCTGCTTCGGTAGCGCGCCGTTTGATGGCGAGTTCCTTCGCCTCAATCACGCGTGTGTCCAGCAGGGGAGTCAGCCCGGCCGGATCACGGCCCAGATACAGTTCACGCAACGTTTGGTAGCGTTCAGCCACCTCCTTCGTGGCGGAGGACAATTCCTCGGCGGCAAACACCCCGTAGCTCAGGTTTCTGGCCCGGCCAATTAGCGCCGCCTTGAAGCGAGCGAGGCCCAATTCGGCCAATTCGATTTGCTGATTGGCGATGGCTTTTCGCAGGGCGAGGCGCCCCGGCCATTCAAAGGTCTGGGTGACAGATACTGACCAGGCGTTGCCTTCGCCCGCTAGCACGCCCGCCGTGTCGCGCACGCGTTTACGGCCGCCCTGAACGGATAGCTCCGGATCGTTCCACGCGGTGGCAACTCGTTGTCCGGCTTTGGCAGCGGAAATCTCTTGTTCGTAGAAGTGGAGCTCGGGGTTGTTGTTGGCGATTTCTTGGACAAGCAGGTCGAGAGTGACGGAGGGCTCGGGCTCCGCGGCGCGAACGATCACGGGACCCGTGGAAAATAGTAACCCAACGAGGGGGAGCCTGAGAAATGTGGTGAATGTTGGCTTCATGAAATTACGGATGCTCTACGGTTGGCAAATGACGCAATACCGGCGGCAGGTGCACTCTGGCACAACTCGCCACCAAGGAGAATTCCGATCCGACTTCGGGATCGAACTATACCCACGACGGCGACCGAGGCATCGGCGCAGCTCGATGCAGGAACTGCCACGTTCGGTTCAATTCAAGCGGCTCAGGGTGCCGCTCCGGTGAGAGGGCCGATTCGGATGGCGCGTTCACTTCAATCGCTCGGAAGCAAAGATGACAGGCGCAGAGCACCAGCGGCGGGCAAGCAGAGCATTGGACGGATACGTCGCACGAAGCGGCTAGCCTTCCTCCGTTTAAATCCCGCGTCAAGCGGGATGCCGCGACGTTACCAGCAAGCGACTCGTTGTACGAAGGAATAACAAATTTGCCTGGGTGCCGGATAAGTGGCAAAGCTTTGCCGCAAGGTCAGGTAAATCAGCGGAACCGATCCAGGTCCGGAACGATTCAAGCGAGTAAAGATACGATTGGCGGGTCGCGGTGCCCAAGCTACCTTCGGCTCCCGGTGGCCATATCTCCACCGAACGACGACTTTCACGTGTTGAGTTCATGTATGCGATAACGCACGAGCCGCAGCGACCCCGCTGCGGAATCGCTCGCTTGACCGCTATTTGAGACCAAATTTTACCGGATCCATTCCTCGCGCCTTCAGCGCTTCCGCCACGGCCTTCAAGTCAATCTTGTCGCCGGGTTTTACTCCGGAACGCGCGAACCACCCTTGGTTCATCTCCAGCGCAAATTGCAGATTTCGGGAATGCGAGGAGACCGTTTCCTCGTCGTGTGGATACATCTCGTACGTTTCCTTTAATTCGCCGCTCGGAGCGAAAAAACCGATGTTCAGCGGAATGTCCGTGTCGTGCATCCAGAAATTCATCTGCTGCGGCAAATCGTAAACAAACAGCATTCCTTCGTCCGCCCCCATCGTCTTCCGGTCCATCAAGCCCCGTTCCATTTCCTTTCGGTCGCCGACGACCTGCATTTGTACCATCCGATCGCCGACCTTGATCGGAAATCGCTCGTCGATTGATTTTACCGCAACGGTTTCCTCCCGCGCCTGCTTATGCGCATCTCCGCAGCCGGCTAGGACGAACAACGGGACGAACGCCAAATAACAGAAGATAATGCCGCGGGAAAACTTTTTTTGCATTTTGTAAGCTTTCCTAGCTAATAGAGAGCGGAAACAACTCAATCCTACTCTCCGTGCTAAAACCGCCTCTGCCTCCCCTCCTCTACGCTGACACGCAAAGCAGTTCCGACATGCTCTATTTCGGCCGCGTTGAGGTGCATGACGCTTTCCTGGCGTTCGGCGCGCACGGAAAGAAGATCACGCTGCAAAGCGCCTTGGAATTTTCCCGGGTCAATAAAACCGGCGACTTCGACGATGTCCTCTCGCGCGAAATCTGGATGGCTCGCGCCAAACAAGTCCACGGAACCAAAGCCGGCCTCGCGGAGATGATTGCGCTCCTCGCGAAAGAATATGGCCAGCGAGCCTTTCGCGTTTCCGGCGATTTTCCGGCGTCACTCTACGTCAAGCTTACGCGACTCGGCCTCAAACTGGTTTTTGCCGAAGGCATGCTGTTTCCCGAACGCGAAATAAAATCCGATTGGGAAGCCGGCTGCATCCGCGAGGGCAACCGTCTCTGCACCGTCGGCTACGTCGTCGCCGAAAAAATCCTGCGCGCGGCAAAAATAAAGGGCGGCAATTTGATTTACCGGGGCAAACCGCTCACCTCGGAAATACTTCGCTTCAATCTCGAAACCGCCATCCGCGAACAGGGCGGCAATCCGCAGGACACCATCGTCGCGGGTGGTGATCAGGCCTGCGATCCACACGAGCGCGGCTCAGGCCCGCTGCGTCCGCATGAACTTATCATCATCGATATTTTTCCCCGCGTGACGAAAACCGGATATTTCGGGGACATGACCCGCACCTATTTGAAGGGTCGTCCGCGGGAAGTCCAACGCCGGCTGGTCGACACCGTGCGCGAGGCGCAGAAACGCGCCACCAAAGCCATCCGCGCTGGAGTGGATGGTCGCGAGGTCCACGCCGTCGTCACGTCGTATTTCGCCGAAGCCGGCTATGAAACGAAGCACGGCAAGAACGGCGCGGTCGGATTTTTTCACGGCACTGGCCACGGACTCGGATTGGCCGTTCACGAAGCCGGTCGCATCTCGCCCGCCGTCGCCTGCCCGTTAAAAAAAAATTCGGTCCTCACCGTCGAACCCGGCCTCTATTATCCCGGCCTCGGTGGTTGCCGTTGGGAAGACGTGGTTCAAGTCACCGCCACCGGCACGCGCGCGTTATCGAAGTATCCCTACAATTGGGAAATCCGGTGAGGGTAAAAAATTCGGGCGAATCGTCTGGGGCCGTTCCCCTCGTGGGCGGGGTCGCCCGCGCTCCAATCGCGAAACTGGCGCCGCAGCGACCTCGCTGCGGATTTGCCCGCGCCCGCCGCACCTCCTCTTTCACCCCTCCGATCCATGCCTGAACTCGCCGAAGTCGAATTCTTCCGGAAACGCTGGAGCGCCGGCCGCGGCGCGAAGGTAGTCGCCGTGAAATTGCACGAGGACAAAAAAATCTTTCGTGGCTGCGACCCCACCGCACTGAAGCGAAAACTCACCGGCGCGATGTTGCTCGACTCTGAAACCGCCGCCAAACAAATGCTTTTTCATTTCACCATGAGTGGCCCGGCCCGAGCGAAGTCGAGAGTCTTGGCGCGAGCAGAGTCGAGGGCCTGGCTTGGCATCCACCTTGGCATGAGCGGGGAACTTCGCGTCGAGACCCCCGACTACACGCCAACGAAACACGACCATTTTATCCTCATGCAAACGGACCGGCAGCTCGTTTTCAACGATCCGCGCATGTTCGGTCGCGTGCAATTTGCCACGGGAGAAAACCCGCCCGTCTGGTGGACAAAAATCGCGCCCGCCATTCTATCCGCTAAATTTACCGTCGAGGCTGTCGCGGAATTCCTCAAACGTCGCGGACGCGCCCCGATCAAAGCCGTGCTTCTGATGCAGGAACGTTTCCCGGGCATCGGCAATTGGATGGCGGATGAAATCCTCTGGCGCGCGTGTATTCACCCGAAACAGCCCGCCGGTTCGCTAACGCCGGTGATGGTCCGGGCGCTTCACCGCGAAGGCCGACAGGTTTGCGCACTCGCGCTCAAGACGATTGCCGGCAAAGGCGGCAAGCTTCCCCCGGAACTGAATCAGCACATCCCGAAGACCTGGCTTTTCTGGCACCGCTGGGAAAATGGCGGCCGTTGCCCGATCACTAAAAAACCCCTCGTTCGCGAAGAGGTCGGCGGTCGCACCACTTGCTGGTCGCCCGCGCGACAAAAATTAGAGCCAACAGGAAAAACCGCGGGCGAGGTCGCGCGCGCTCCGCAGAAAAAACTGGAGCCACGGCGACCCCGCCGTGGTCCCGTACCCGCCACACCATGAAACAACGCCTCGACGAACTGTTGGTCACGCGCGGACTTTCGCCCACCCGCGCGCAAGCTAAGGCGCTAATCATGTCCGGCCGCGTGCGCCACGGCACGGATCGCCTCGACAAACCGGGCAAGGATTACCCGGCCGATTTCGAAGTCACCGTTGACCAACCGCCGCGCTTCGTCAGTCGCGGCGGTGAAAAGCTCGCGGCCTTTCTAGAAAAATTCCCCGTTTCATTTGAAGGCAAACACGTCCTCGACGTCGGTGCCTCGACCGGCGGTTTTACCGACTGCATGCTTCAGTCCGGCGCGGTGTCTGCCACTTGCGTGGATGTCGGCCACAGCCAGTTGCACGAAAAGATTCGCCGCGACCCGCGGGTCACCAATCTGGAAAAAGTCAACGCGCGCCACCTTCAGCCCGGTGCTCTCCCGCGCGCGAGTTACGACGCGATCGCAATGGACCTCTCGTTCATTTCCCTGAAAAACGTTTTGCCCGCCGCCTGGACATTCTTGCAACCCGGCGGCTCGCTCATCGCCCTCGTCAAGCCCCAGTTCGAAGCCGGCAAAGCCGAAGTCGACAGAGGTCAGGGGATCATCCGCGACGACGGAGTCCGCCTCCGCGTCATGGCCGAGGTCCGCGCATTCGCCCTCCACGAATTGAAAAGCGCGGAAGTTTTCGGCGAAATGGAATGCCCCGTCGCCGGCGCCGACGGCAACCGCGAATTCTTATTGGGCTTAAAAAAGACGGTTTAAAGGTTTTGGACACGGCGAGCACCGAGCCCTCACCGAGACGGAAGGAGGATCAAACGCGGCCGCGAAGTCGCCAGGGCTACGGTACTTTATTCCGCGATTTCACTCTGTGACTTCAGGATCGACCTCCCTCTTCCTCTGTGCCCCAAACTCCTCGTTTCTCTGTCCGGACAGCCCCGTTGACAGATCCCAAGCCCCCGCCCTAACCTTTCCGAATGGATCGACCCGTCTACCTCCTTGAGTTCGAAAAACCGCTGCGTGAACTCGAAAAGCAGCTCGAAGCCCTGCATCAGCAGTCATTGGAGAACAACATCGATATGTCCGCCGAGCTCGCGACCATCGAAGCCAAAATCGATACCACTAAGCGCGATATTTATACGAACCTGACTCCCTGGCAGCGGGTATTGGTCGCGCGCCATCCCAAACGGCCTTACGCCCTCGATTACATTGCCGCGCTCTTCACGGACTTCCAGGAACTGCACGGTGATCGTCAGTTCAATGACGACCAAGCCCTGATCGGCGGCACCGCTTTCTTCGAAGGCAAACCGGTGATGATTATCGCTCAGCAAAAGGGCCGCGACACCAAGGAGAATTTCGCGCGCAATTTCGGCATGCCCCAGCCAGAAGGTTACCGCAAAGCCCTCCGTCTGATGAAACTCGCCGAGAAATTCCACCTGCCTGTCCTGACCTTTATCGATACCAAGGGAGCTTACCCCGGCGTGGAGTCGGAAGCCCGCCATGTCTCGGAGGCGATCGCAGTCAACTTGCGCGAAATGGCGATGCTCCGGACCCCGTCGATTGCGACAATTATCGGCGAAGGCGGCTCCGGCGGCGCACTCGGCATCGGCGTCACCGATCGCGTACTCATTTTCGAAAATGCCTACTACTCGGTGATCTCGCCTGAAGGTTGCGCCGCGATTCTCTGGAAGGACCGCGCCAACGCCCCCAAGGCCGCCGAGGCATTGAAGTTCAACGCCCAGAATCTCCTCGATTTCAAGATCGTGGATGAAGTCATCCCCGAACCCTTCGGCGGAGCCCACAACGATCCCGCCGCCGCCGCGCAATCGCTCAAAAAAGTGCTGCTTCACCACCTCGGTGAAATCAACCACAAGGCAGTCGAAAAACTGCTGGACGACCGCTACGAACGCTACCGCGAACTCGGCGAATACCGCGAAGCCATCGCCACCGCGAAGTAAGTCCCCCCCCCCCCGCGCGCTCAACCGACCGCTCTGCTTTCCGAGTTGGAGCCACAGCGATCCCGCTGTGGTCATCAAGATCGGATTAACCACTGATTCTACTTTGTTGGTTTTTGAATGGGTGGTTTTCTCAGAGCGCGGCGGACGCGGCGATGGCGGTTGTCGATGTCCCGTTGACGCGCGGCGTGGCG
>JAYVMJ010000241.1:0-2962 GCA_043759025.1 Verrucomicrobiota bacterium
CTCGGCGTGGCACGTCGATCTACAAAACGACCTTCGCTCGCTCCAGAGCATCGACAGTACACCGGCGTGGTTCAAAACCGCCCATCATGAATTCGGGCACATTTATTATTTCATGAGTTACACGCGGAGCGACGTTCCGCCCCTGTTGCGGACCGGTGCCAATCCCGCGTTCCACGAAGGTTTTGGCGAGCTTACCGCGCTCGCCGCCGGCATGGCGCCGTATCTCAAATCGCTCGGGATTCTTCCGACGGATCTCAAAATCAATACCACGGATTTCCTCCTGAACGACGCGCTCGAGGAAGGCATCCCGTTTATTTTCTGGTCGTCGGGCACGATGACTCATTGGGAAGCGGACGCCTACGCGGGCAATCTTCCCGCCAATGAATGGAATGCCCGTTGGTGGAAATATGTGCGGGAGTTCCAAGGCATCGAACCACCCACCGAACGCGGCGAGGAGTGGTGCGACCCGGCGACGAAGACGCATATCGACGACACGCCGTGTTATTATTACTCGTACGCCATTGCGCAGGTTTTCAAATACCAGCTAAACGACTACATCGCCAAACACATCCTGCACCAACCGCCCCAAAGCTGCGACTATGCAGGTAACAAGGAAGTCGGGGCATTCTTCAAAAGCATCATGGAAAAGGGCGCGACCGAGGATTGGCGGAAGGTGCTGAAGGAAGCGACCGGCGAGGAGTTGTCGACGCGCGCGATGATGGAATATTACCAGCCGTTGATGAAATGGCTGGAGGAACAAAACACGGGACGCCCGATCGGGTGGGAGTGAGCGCAGCGGAACCTGCGAATCCACGCGGGGTCACCGGTGGGTCCAGTTAGCCAGCGAACAAGTTGCGTGAAGCATGGACGCTGAGCGGCGCGCTGGGACAACGCGCCCCACCCTCGGCAGCAAAAGGGCTTTTTGTTGCGCTGGTTCATTTCGGTGGTTTTAGGTGAGGGCGGATGTCGAAGGTTTACTTCTATTATTCGGCGATGAATGCCGGCAAATCGACGGTGTTGCTCCAGGCGAGCTACAACTATCACGAGCGCGGCATGCGCACCCTCGTCTTCATCCCGGCCATCGACACAAGAAGCGGCGGCGGGCGCGTTAAATCCCGGATCGGTCTTGAGGCCGAGGCCATGGCGTTGCAGCCAACCGAAGATATCTTCTCGCACGTCAAGGAAGCCCATGCGGCCCAGCCGGTGGCATGCGTCCTCGTGGATGAAGCGCAATTTCTCACCCGCGTCCAAGTCGAGCAGCTCACGGAAATCTCAGATCGACTGGGCATACCCGTGCTGTGCTATGGCCTGCGCACGGATTTTCAGGCTCAGCTTTTTTCGGGGAGCGCCGCCCTGCTCGCCCTTGCGGACAACCTGATCGAGCTCAAAACGATTTGCCATTGCGGACGCAAAGCCACCATGAATCTCCGCGTCGGTCCGGACGGCCGGGCCGTGCACGAGGGGGCACAAGTGGAAATTGGCGGCAACGATCGCTATGTCGCCGTCTGCCGCCGCCATTTTAAGGAAGCACTCCATCCATGAAAACCATTTCACTTCTATCCTCCACCCTCATCGCCGTCACCACCATGTCTGCCGCCAGCCAGCTCGTCTTTATTGGAACCTACACGCCCAAGGACGGTGCCAGTCGTGGCATCTATTCCGTCCGATTCGATCCCGCCACGGGCGCGTTGAGCGAACCCGTGCTCGCCGCCGAGACGCCAAACCCAACTTTTCTTTCACTGAATCCCAACGGGAAAATTCTCTACGCCCTCGGCGATAGCACTCCCCTTACCGGAACGCCGGGCGGCGCCGCCGTGGCCTTCACGATCGATCCCGTTGGCGGCAAGTTGACGCCGTTGAACGCACAACCCACGGGCGGGGCTTCACTGGCCCACATCGGCATCGACGGCACCGGACGAACGCTCGTTGCGATCAGTTATGGCGCCGGACAAATCACCTCGTTTCCCGTTGAAACGGATGGGAAAATCGACCCGAAGGCGGGTTTCCTGACTTCCACCGGTCCGCTCGGGCCCAATAAAACACGCCAGGAAAAGCCGCACACGCATTCGGTGACATTTTCGCCGGACAATCGTTTTGCATATGTCTGCGATCTCGGTCGCGACAAAGTCCTGCGCTTCAAAATCGATCACGCGACTTCAAAGTTGATCCCCGACGGCGAGTTCGCCGCTGCGCCCGGGGCCGGCCCTCGGCACAGTAAATTCACCGCCAACGGGAAGGATTTTTATGTGATCAACGAGATGGGCAGCACGATCACGCATTATTTATGCAATCCCGCGACGGGCGACCTCGCCGCGCAACAATCGGTTTCCACCCTGCCCGACGATTTCAAGGGAGTGAACACGACGGCCGAAATTCGGATTCATCCGAGCGAGCGCTTTGTGTATGGCTCCAATCGAGGCCACGACAGCATCGCAGTGTTTGCGCGTGATCCGGCGAACGGCAAATTGACGCGGATTCAGATTATTTCCTCTGGCGGTGCTCACCCGCGTAATTTCTGCCTTTCGCCGGACGGCGCGTGGTTGATCTGTGCCAATCGTGACACCAGCAATATTGCGGTCTTTAAAGTCGACGCCAGCACCGGCACGCTTACCCCGACGGGCGTTACTGCGAATGTCCCCCAAGCGGTGTGTGTGCTTTTCATGCCACCCGGCGCTTGAACAAAACCCGTCAAAAAAACGCGACCCGGGGGTCGCGTTTCGATTTTCTAAAAATTAGCCGGCTAGCTCAAGCTCAGCCCGCGTCGGAGTCGTTGAAGAAATCATCAGCGGTCACCGTGGTCTTGGCCGGAGCACGCTCAGGGTGTTTGCGCTCCCTGGGAGCAGACGAGGCCACATTCGAACGCGGAGCACGGTTTCGGCTATTGCCGCCAATCGTGACCGGGACCGGAGAGCGAGCGCGAGGCGCGGCGACGGGGGTAATTGCTTCGTGGGCGCTCGCGGAC
>JAYVMJ010000242.1:0-9000 GCA_043759025.1 Verrucomicrobiota bacterium
GTCAACGCCTACAATGACAACCCGGACTATTTCTACGTCAAGAAAGCCGATGCCTCGCGGGTTTATGGGCTGGAGCTGGAGCATTTGCTTTCACCGAACCGGCTCAATTTTCTCACGCATGAAAACACACTCGTGGAGGAACACATCGCCGGTGTGCCAGGCGACGTTTTCATCAGCGACTGGCTGCACCGGAAGGAACTCCGGCCAATCCGCATCGCCAAGGAATTGGTGAAGTTCAACGAACGCTGTTTCTTACGCCTGCTCGGCGACATGCGGAGCTATAATTTCGTCGTGGTCCTGACGCCCGACTTCGAAGGCTGGCAGGTGCGGATTCGCGCGATGGACTTTGACCAGCAATCTTACGCCGGCCGGAAAAACTTTTATCTCCCGCAGTTTTTCAAAGAGAACGTCCGCTTGGTCGAATTCTGCAACCGGCACCTGCACCCGAAAACCGCCTATCAATATCAGCGCGAAGAACAGACGCTGTTGTTGCAACGCGCGGAACTCGCCGAGGTCCGTTTGAATTCGCTGCTGGCGATCATGAAAGACGACCCCATCGCGCCCGAAGAAAATGTCCATTCATTGCGCGAGGGCCTTGCGACGCATTTTCAAGTCAGCCGTTTCCAGCAATGCAATACGATGGGCGACCTGGTTAACGAAAGCCTCCGCACCGTGCGCGAACGCATCGAGAAACACATCCCGCCCACTGCGGCGGAAATGATGCTGTCCGCCGGTCAGGAGTAACATCGGCAGCTCGGATGAGTCGCTAAAACAACAGACGGATCGTCTCCGCCGGCAGCATTTCTCTTAATTGTCTTCTGGCGGCAATTGCGCCGGCGCGATTGTTTTCGGACAGGCACAAGGTCATTTCCCCCAGCACCCGTCCGGCCTTCACTGCGGTTAATTCCCTTTCGGGCAATGGCGCCAGCTGGTTCTGCGAACGTTGCGTCACTTGATCCAGCCACGCTTGCAGACGCCGGCCGGTGAAAAGAGACTGGTCGTTTCCCTCGGTGTGCAGCATCGGCCCAAGCAATTCGATCCAAGGCCGGTCTTCGCGATTGAGCCGCGTTTCACCGGGCGGAACATCGGCGGTTGTCAAAACCCCGACGAAGTTCATCCAAAAAGCATCCGTCGATTGCAGCTGCGGATTGGTGTCGTCCAACTTCATTTCCGCCAACCGCCGCCTGACTCGCTCAACATCCAGTTTCAAATCCCCGGCTGACCCAATTAACGCGATGGCCGGTTCTGTCGGGGAAAAATCACCGCGCCAAACCTGAGCCCGGGGAAAAACGGTAAGGAATGTACGCGTCAGGATGTTCACTTCCACCTCCGACAATTGGAAAAGCGGCAGCCACTGGCAGAATATTCCCCGCGGAGCGAGGGCATCGCGCGCCGCGCTGAATTGCTCGAGCGTAAACAGCGATCCTTCTCCCTGCCGCCATGGCACCACGAGATCGCCGATAATGACGTCGAAGTGCTCGCCTGAACCGCGCAAGTAATGGCGCGCGTCGTCAGTCACCACGTGGGTGCGCACATCGTCGAGCACCCCCTGATTCGCCTCGCGAAAATAATCTCGGGAGGCGCTTACCACCTCGGGAACCAATTCCACTACGGTCACTTCATCGACCGGATGAAACAAGGCGCCTCCCGCCGTGATACCTGTGCCCAAACCCAGGAACGCCACGCGGTGCGGCGCAGGATGGAGCAACAGCGGAATGTGGGCCTGCATCCGCTCGTCGCCGGTCGAAGCCGTTCCGCCAAGTCCATAGTGATTGTTGAGCTTGAGCCGGCGCGAGCCGGGTCGTTCCACCACTGCGGTGATGCCATGGGTGCCCTCCGTCAAAGCGACCAAGTGCTCGTCCTGATCGAGCGCGAGGCGCACCCGCGGCAGATCCAGCTTCGCAATCGGCCACAACGCAGCCAGCCAGATTCCGGCGAAAACGAAGGCCATTTTCCCCTGACGACGTGGAGTCGCCCACTCTCTCCATTGCCACAGCCCGGCCACGAGTACCAACGCGCCGAGCCACATCATGCTGCCCCATAAGCCCAGCCACTGCGGCAGCAGAAATCCGGCAACCAGCGCACCTGCGACCGTTCCCACCATATTCGTTGCGAGTAAGCGTCCGAGTGCGCCAGCGATTTCGGCACCCTGAACGCGTCCAGCCTGTTCCATGAGTGCGGGCAGCCCAATGCCCAGAAGCGCCATCGGTACCAGTAACATCGCAGCCGCCAGACCGACCAGATGAAACGCATGCGCCGTCCAACCGCCAACCGCGGATAAATAGCTCAAGTCATCCGAAAGCTTGAGAAACAGCCACGGCCCGCTCGCGATTGCAAAACCCGCGAGCATCCATGCCGCACCCATCAGCCGATGGGGTTTAACGTCACGACGCAAACTAACCCGCGCCAGTTGCGCTCCGAGTGCGAGCGCAAAAATCACCACTGCGACGATCACCGAGAAAGAGTACATCGAATTTTCGTGCACCTGCGCGAACGCGCGATTCCACAACACCTGCAACGCAAAGGTCACCAGACCCGAAATCAAAGCCAACACCGCGACGGGTTGGTGGAGTGCCACCGGTTTCGTTAATCGCGGTTTTTTTCGCTCCACTGCGGAGGAAGCAGGTGGTTCCCTCGACTCCGAATAAAAACGCCGGCCCAGCCGCCACGCCGCCAGCGCCAGCAGCCCGTTGATCGCGGCACACAGCCACACTGTGCCGGTCAGGCCGAGTTGCGGAAGCAGGAGAAAGGGAACTGCCAGCGCACCCAAGCCGGCGCCCGTTGTGTTCACCACATACAACCACCCTGCCGTTTGCCCCAGGCGGTGCTGCCCGCGATCGACCATTTGACCGAGCAAGGGCAACGTACCGCCCATGCAAAAGGTGGGAATCAAAATGACGAAAAAGGCAGCGGCCGTTCTCACCGCCACAAATAATTCCGGAAGACCCGACAGGGATTTAAACAGCCACGGATACGCCAAATCAAACGAGGAAAGGAGGGGCGATACCACCAACGCCCCCAAGCCGATGCTCAACTCACACAGCGCGTAGGCCAACAGCGGCCGGGACGAGCGACCAGCAAAACGGCCAATCACGAAAGCACCCGTACCCAAGCCGGCAAAATACCCCCCGAGTACGGCAGCGGTGGCCGGCGCGGCCGAACCAAATAAGAGCGCAAACTGCCGCTGCCAGACAACCTCGTAGACCAGGGCCACTACGCCGGAGACGAAAAACAAAAAAGCCACCGCTCCGCTATTCGGAATGGCAACGGACCTAGGCGACCCGTGCGGGGTGGACTTCATGGGGGAACGGCGGGCGGAATAGGCGCGACTCGGGTGGCGAAACAAAAAACGGCGGCGATAATCGCCGCCGTTTTCGAATTCAGAACGCTTCGCCTTGGGTCAGCACTCCAAATGCGGACCGGTTCAGAATTTGTAGGCGAAGCTCCATTGAATCAGATAATTCGCAAAGGCCGCGTCGCCTTGGGCGTATTTGCCCGTGGCCCAAGTCTTCAACTTGTCCGGATAGCTCTGGAGGCGATTACGCTGGATTGCGACCGGCACGTAAAGTCGGAATGACCAGTTCTTGCGAGCGATACTGATGCCTGGATCGATCGCCACCGAGTAGCCCGGACGGCGGCTGCCCAAACTCCCGCCAATCAGATCGTAAACCGCTACACCCTCGGCCCGGAGACCGAGGCTGGCAGACACGCCTTTCAAAGCCGGACTTAAGTTTTTGAATGAATAGTCAAGGCCGCCACGACCGACATAGGAATCAGCGATCGAATTGCCGACCCGATTTACCTGCTGAGGCGTGATGGTGTAGCTCGCATCGCCGTAGAGAGTAAACCCTGCGCCCAGTTGATAATAGCTGCTGAAGCCGACGAGAATGCCATAGCCGCCAAGACCCGGCTGGATCGAGTTGTCGACCGGTTTCTGCACGGCGACAATTTTTCCTGAAACCTTGTCGTACGTCTCGAAGGTATCCTTCACCTCGAAATTGCCCGTCGGCAGCACGGCACCAAAGTTGACCTGGACGTTTCCCTTCGGCGACTTGGTGGGATCGAAGACCCACGCTCCGCCCACGACACTGATATCGGAAAGACCGGCGGCCTGCGTGGAGAAACGATCAAGGATCACTCCATTCGAATCTTTCACCACTTGGGAACGATTATTGGAAACAAACGGAACCGTGAGCGCCACGCTGTAGCGTGGCGAAATGGTGTAATTCACGGCGAAATCGACGTAGTTATCGGTGTTGATAACCTGGTCGCCTGCGGCGTCGCGCTGTGCCTGATAGGCGGTGCCGACATAGTGACGATCGGATTTAAACCAACGATAGGAAACCGAAGCATCCCACTGTTCAACGGTGTCGTCTTGTTCCATGAGATCGCGAAGCAATCCGCTGCCATGGGCGGTAACGCAGCCTTGGGCGTGAACGTAAGCGGGGAAAACAATGACGGCTGCCGCCATGGCCAAAGCCCGAGCGTGTTGTTTGAAATATCGGCGGATGGAATCCGACCAATGGGTGTTTAAACGGTTTGAAGTTTGCATGGATGTTTGGGGGTGACCGCAACCCAGACCCAATGTTAGGCGGGGCGGGTGCGCGATTGGGTTGCGACCGTGCGGAAAAAATCACCATCGGAAACAGCCAAGGGGCGATCCGCCATCGTGAGATGGTGAAGCGCCGTCCAGAACGGGTGGACTTGAATACGCAAAAAAACGCCCTTCTTGGATTATTCGGGGCAAAGGACGAACGCTCTGCGCCAAACCGAAACGCAAAAAACGGCGGCGAATATCGCCACCGTTTGAGTGTTCCCTGAATTTATTAACTCAGAGATACCGAATTAAAACATCCTGGCGTCGAGCCAGCGCCATCCACTCAGAATTTATATTGGATGCCGAAGGTGGTCAGCCCGTGCTGAAATTCACGATAGGAAGGCCCATAGATTGCCGCCAGACCGTCCAAACCATTCTTGCCTTGATCGTAAACGAAGGAGGCACTGAGGAGCAGGTGCGGAGTGAAGGCGTAAGTGGCGCCGACCGAGTATACGTAATCGAGATCGTCGCGCAAAGCGGGCGCTGAACCGGCCACGTCATTTCCGATCGTGTAGTTAGCCTCAACGTATTTGAAGCCAAGATCGAAGCCCAGCTGCTTGGTCGCGCTCCAACGATAGGCGAGACCAAAGGCGATGTCATCATAGGGAGCCAGACCGGTGCTGCCTACAAACAACCATTGTTTGTAGGTGAGCGACAGTGACTGACTATGCGGCAGCGTCGCGGCCACGGAGCCCTCGCCATAAAACCGGGTGGTGCGTAGATCGGCCATGGCTGCACTCGCCTCATATTTGCGGTCATCCGGGCCAACGGCCAATTTCACCGCGAGCCACTTGGCCGGTTTGCCTTCAACCCCGAATAGAACGCGTTGGTAATGGCTGGAGGACCCGTGCTGGTCTCCACTGATCGCCACATCAAATTTTTGCTGATATTGATATCCGTCGCGATAGCCCAGAGTGAGAGCAATGTCCGGGGAAATCTTATAACCGAAATCAAAGCCGCCATTGATATCATAGCGATCGACGTAATTTTGATATCCCATGTAGGGCACCACTGCGGCGTTGTGAAAGTTGGTATCGAGCTCGAAAAGCGTCATCGCGGAGGCCGCACGCACGAAGAAATCCCCCGAGGTATACTGCAATGAAGCAGTGTAACGGTCCTGCACCTGAGCGCGACGTTCGCGAGCGAAAGCGTGCGCATAATTATTGCGGAACTTGTCATTCTGATTTGCGGCCGCGCCGGCAAACTGGTTCAGGGCGTAAGTCGGGGCCTCCTTGTTGCCGTCAACGTAGAGGAACGCGTTGTCGAGGCTGAAGGAGATGTTGCCCGATTTCCCAGCGATCACGGAATTGATCCGGTGCGAGGTATAATTCTCGGCTGAATTACCATCGTACCAGAATTTTTCGGGCGCGTAGACCAAGGTAAACGTTTTAATGGCGCTGTTTTGGTCGGGCAACGGCATCAAATTCAGGCCTAGTTTGAAGGAAAGCGAACTGACCCAGGCCGACTCTGGCTTCAGCGCCTTGCCGGAAACGCCGAGGAGATTGTCATCATAGCTTTCCTTGTCCGAAACCGACAGTTCGGACAGCCAGGCTGGGTTGGTCCATTCCGCGGAGCTGATAGTGGCAGCATCGGCCGCACCGCATGGAGAAGTTAGGGAAAAAACCGCCGAAGCGGCAGTTAAGACGAACACCGAAACACTGATTCGATTGGTTTGCATGGATAAATTGGTCGCTGGAGAAGTCAGCAGGATCATGCCACGAAGGGCGCACGCTGCCATTTGTGTTCCACAAATAATTCATGGTACTGATGAACCTGACTCATAGCGGCGGAGGCGAAGCGCACGGAAGGTGAGTCAGGTTTTAAAGGTGACCAAGCCGGTTCTCATCCGAATGTCGGTCTTGAATTATCGAATGGCGGGCGTAAAAAGCAGGACCGAACCTTCCCGTTGAGCCACGACGACGGCGGGCTGCTTCGAGCTTCCGATTAGAATCGCGACCGCCGCGCGGGCTTCACCGGGAATCGAAATGCCTGACTGCGCCGCCGAAAGTGCGGTAAATCCGCCCTTGCCGTCGCCCTTGAGCAGCACGCCCAAACCGCCATCAAAGCGACCGGTCGATGGCTCGGGCCCGAAGTTATTTCCAGCGCAGAAGAGGTCGAGCTTGCCGTCGCCATCGAAATCGCGTGCGACAATCGTATTGATCGGCGCGATTTGGGCGACGCGAGGCAATGGTTGAAATTCGAAAGTACCGTCGCCGCGATTGATATAAATGCCGCTCTCAAGCTCGGTCGCGGTGAGCTCGCGGACTTTCGCCAGATGGTCGGCGCCGAAAATGTCCTCGACGGACGCTTGGCTGAATGACTTGTAGGTCGGAAATTTCTTCGGTAGCCATGGGAAGGAATAGGCCAGTTTGCTCCGCCCACGCACCGGGTACAGTTTTCCATTCTCGTACTGCGCCTCGATTAACTCCTGTTTTCCGCGGCCGTCGAAATCACCCGCGAACAAAACCGTCGGCTCGGTGGCGGTGCCGTGATACTTGGTGTTGAGCCCGACATTCCCCACCACGAGATCGGGGCGGCCATCGCCATTCACGTCGGCCACGGTGACGGCGCTCCACCAACCCGTGCGGCCGGCGAGGCCGGCTTTCTCGGTCATGTTTTCCAGTTTTTTGCCAGTGTTGTGCCAGTAGCTGATCGGACCCCATTCGGTCGCGACCACGAGATCGGGGCGCTTGTCGCCATCGACGTCGACCCAAACGGCCGCAGTGACCATTCCAACGGAACTCAGGCCGGGGGCAAATTCATCGGTCACGTCAACGAGTTTTCCGCCGACATTGCGATAAAGGAAACTACGCGGCGTCTCGGGATATTTTCCGGGAACGACCCGACCACCTACAAATACCCCGGCCCGGCCGTCGCCGGCAAAATCCACACTGGCTAGAACCGCCGTGCTCACTCCGGTCGAAGGCATGGTGCCGTCCGGTGCCAGGGTAAACTTGCCATGGCCATCGTTGAGATAGAGACGGTCGCTCAACAACGGACTGCCTTCATTCTGCTGGATGCCACCGGCGGCGAGGAGCAAATCGGGATGACCATCGCCGTTTACGTCAAGGAACGTCGCCCCGACGAAATCACAATCGGTGGCGGTGGACCAAGGCTGGTCAGCCGCGGGTTTGAAATTGCCCTCGGCTTGTCCGAGGAAAAGTTCGCCCGACTGGCCGGCAGTTCCGGTCACGAAAAGATCGGGAATCCCGTCGCCATTCACGTCGGCGGTAGCCAACGCAGGACCGAGTCCATTCAATCGGCGCGGCAACAAACGCTCGCGGTTGAATTCGTCGAATGGCCGAATCGCGTTGGTGTATTTCAGCCCGTGATTCGTGGCGGATTCCGTATACATCACGTCGAGACGCGGCGGTGTGTTAAAGATCGCTGGCGCGGGCTTGGCGTTTTCCGCCCGCACTGGTTCGTTGATCGTCAGAAGTTCGTCAACGGGCAGGTTTTCCAAAACCTGGACCTGACCCCGCGGCCACTGGATCGAAAGTTTCTTGATCCGATCGTCGTTACCGAGGCCGAAGTGGACCAGCGGCGGTTCGCTCGAAACGATGCCTCGCTCGGTGAAGAGCTGGCGGACTTGGATGCCGCTCGCCGTCTCGATGCGCAACTGGGCCCCGATCCCGTCGAGATTGGGCGCGCGGCCGGCCAGCTTGATCTCGACCCGGTGACCGGTCGCGGTGTGATTGCGAATAATCGTCGGCGGCGCGTCATAGTTCGCGTAAATAACATCCAAGTTTCCATTGCCGGTCAGGTCCACCAGCACATTGCCAAAACTGACGCCGTCATGGTCGAGGCCCCATTCCTTGGAAACGTCGACGAACTTCAAGTCGCCGAGGTTGTGAAACGCCATCGTGGTCTCCCGGCGCGGCGGGGCGTTTTTCCAAACGTTGGCGCGGGCGGTGAGCGTCGGCGCAATGTTTTGTTTGTCCACCGTGTCAGCGTCGGTGAAATTGCGAATCATACCCGTGGTGAAAAACGCGTCGAGGCGCCCGTCATTGTCGAGATCACCGAGGCGCGCAGAAAAGGTCCAGCCGGTCGCATCCATCCCGGTGAGATGAGCGACTTCCGCAAAATGGTTGGTGCCGGTGTTCAAGTAGACGGCATTCCACATGTACTGCGGAATCAGTTCCGTGACGCGTTCCATTTCCCAGAGACCGCGCCCGATTTCCTCCATGCCGGTCATGAACTGCCGGTGATTCCGGACGCGCATGTCGGTAATCATGAAATCCATCAATCCGTCGTTGTTGATGTCGCCGAAATCGGCGCCCATCGAAAAATACGTGACGTGCGGCAACCGCTCGTCGACCACGTCGGTGAACGTGCCATCACCCTTGTTCAAGTATAAGCGGTCCGGCGTTTCAAAATCGTTGGCGACGTAGATGTCCGGCCAG
>JAYVMJ010000243.1:0-2300 GCA_043759025.1 Verrucomicrobiota bacterium
CGGAATTCATGCGGGCCGACGCGTTTGCGGAAACCGAAGAGGAATTGAGCAATGCCTTTGGCGGCGTCGGCATGCAGGTCGAGCAGCGCGACGGGCAAATTTTCGTGGTCGCGCCGATCGCGGGCACGCCGGCCGAACGCGCGGGCATGCGGCGCGGTGACCGTTTGATGAAAATCGACGGAAAGACCATCGATAACCCCACGGTGGAAAAAACCGTCCGGCTGGTCCGCGGCGAACCGGACACGGAGGTCGTCATCACCGTCTACCGCTCGAGCCAGAACCGCACGATCGATTTCAAATTGAAACGGGAACGCATCCGCCTCGAAAGCGTCGTGAATGCAACGGTGAATTCCGACGGCATCGGGTACCTGCAAATCACCCAATTCAGTGAACGGACCGCCGAGGAATTTACCGATGCGCTGACGGGCTTGGAAAAACAGGGGTTGCGCGCTCTCGTGATCGATCTGCGCAACAATCCGGGTGGATTGCTCGATTCCGCGGTCGACGTCTGCAATCAGTTTTTCGATAAGGACGAACTCATCGTTTACACTAAAGGCCGCACGCCGGAATCGCAGGAGAGTTTTCGGGCCAAGGGGAATCATGTGAAGCGTAATTATCCGATCGCGATTCTGGTCAACGGTGGCACCGCCAGCGCGGCGGAGATCGTTTCCGGCGCGATGAAGGACACGAAGCGCGCCGTGATTGTCGGAGAAAAAACTTTTGGCAAAGGATCCGTGCAAAGCGTCCTCGAATTGCGCGACGGCGAAGGCCTGCGGCTGACAACCGCCCGGTATTACACGCCGAGTGGCGTGACCATTCACCAAAAGGGCGTCACGCCCCAGGTGGAAGTGGAAATTTCCGCCGACGATGACGGCAAGATCCGCCTCCAACAATCCCGGCCCGATCTCTCCACCCCGGCGGATTTCAGCGAGCGCTTCGGTTTTAAAAAAATCGATGACGCCCAGCTCGATGCCGCCGACGAGGTTCTCGAAGGCGTGCTCGCGATCCGCGATGGAAAATAATCGATTGGAGAATGTCGATCGACGTGCTCACTTTAAAACCAGCAACGGCGGTCTCTTTCCCTGGAGCCACGGCGACCCCGCCGTGCTCCGTGCGCGTGGCGAATCCGCAGTGGGGTCGCTGCGGCTCCAGCAGAGTGGCGGAGGTTGGCGGGCGATGATTCTGGCGCTTGAAAGTTCGTGTGATGAAACCGCGGTGGCCGTGTTCGATCCCGCGCGGGGCATTGTTGGCGAATGGATTCACAGCCAGATCGCACTGCACGAAAGTTACGGCGGCGTCGTGCCCGATCTCGCCAGTCGGGAACACTTGCAACACTTCGGTCCATTGCTGGCGCGCGCTCTCGATGTGGCACCGGCGTCAGCGATTACGCGCATTGCGGTGACAAATGGACCGGGGTTGGCCGCCTGTCTCGCGATGGGGTTGTCCGCTGCGAAAGCGCTCGGCCTCGCGTGGAGCGTTCCAGTCGTCGGCGTAAATCATCTCCGGGCGCATGCGTTTTCCCCATTTATCGGCCTGCACGCTGCTAGCCCGGAAGCGTTTGACGACTCCTTTGCAAAATTGCTTCCGCATCTCGGCCTGTTGGTTTCCGGCGGGAACACCGCGCTTTTCACCATCGACGAACAGCGTAAAATCCGGTTGCTGGCGTCGACGATGGATGACGCTGCCGGCGAGGCGCTCGACAAAGGGGCGAAGCTGCTCGGCTTGGGTTATCCCGGCGGCCCGCAGGTGGAAAAAATGGCCCGCGAGGGCAATCCGAATGCTTTCGCCTTTCCGAAGGCGGTCGCTCAGCGATCATCGCTTGAATTCAGTTTTTCCGGGCTGAAAACAAGTCTCCGCTATCAGTTGGAGAAACTGACGCCGGCGGTCATCGAAGGCCGCCGCGCTGATTTGTGCGCGAGTTATCAGCAGGCGGTGTTCGAATCGCTCATGCGCAAATCCCGTCTCGCCATGGAGCGCTCATCGTTCGCCACTGGCTATCGCAGCTTCGGGCTTTCCGGCGGCGTCGCGAATAACCAGACGCTGCAAGCCGGTCTGGAAAAAGTGGCTCGCGAACACTCCCTGTCATTTCACCGCGCCCAGTCCCAACACACCGGCGACAACGCGGGCATGATTGCGTTCGCCGCGTGGGTGGAGCGCGAGCCGGGCGGGGTTAACGATGCGCACTTCGCGTTGGAAATCGCCCCGAGTTTGCCGCTGGCGCTGAATTGAAGCCGGTGGAACCCGACCTCCGGGCGGGTTGGTTTTTTTGGGATGAAATTCCCTTCGGGCAGAAACCCGCC
>JAYVMJ010000244.1:0-4018 GCA_043759025.1 Verrucomicrobiota bacterium
ATCGCGAAATGTTGCCATGGGGCGGTTGGGACGTGGCGCTCGAACCGTTGTTGGTCGGCCGTGACGCCACCGCGCCCGATGAATCGCAACCCGTGTTGAAATTCATGGTGACGCAGCAGGCTCGTGAAAATCTTCGTCGTTATCTTTCCGTGTCACGTCTCCCCGCCGTCCAATCGATTTTGAAGACTGCCGAGTTAACCACGACTCAACGCTTCGTACCGGCCAATCGTCCGGGTGGCCAACCGCTGGAGGCGGTCATCCTGCTCACGGCATATTTGTGGCAGACCGAGCATCTCTCGGCCTCTTTGCAACGCGAAGTGCGCGGCCTGGCAGATACTGCGGTCGCGACGGGACAAATGGGAAATCTCGAGGATTTTTATCTCGATATTCTCACCCTCGGAAAACGTCTCAACTGGGTTCAGCTTTCCGAGCTTCTTCGGACCACTGGAACCTTGGGCACGGTTGGCCAGTTCGCGCATCTGACTCGCGTTGCGCCAGAGCATTTGCCGGTCATCTATACGGCGGCTCTCATGACCAAATCGGCGGACTCTGTCGCGCATTACTTGATCGCCTATGGTCAACCTGGCGCCGAAAACCTGCAGCTCGCCTTGTCCTATGGCGAGGGTGCCGTCGACCAACTGGTGCAACGCCAGGTGCCGGTGACGCACGCGACCGGGCCGGAGTTTGAAATGGGCGCGGCGTTTACGCTGCGGCAACCGGAACTTGCCCTCTTCATCAAATATGCCGCGTTTTTTGCCGGGATTTTTCTCATCCTCCGGTCGGTTGATACAAAATTGTTCCGCTCGGTCGAATCCGCGTTGCGCGGTGCCTTTCCCCGGATGGGCAGCGGTGTCCTTGCCGTTATCCTCACGGGGATATTTTTCGTGATTTCCGAACCTTTCCTGCTCCGGGCTGCCCCGGCTTCCGCTTATCAAATAAGACTCACGATTCCCGTGATCGGAGCGCTCGCCGCCCCCGTCGTCAAAGCTTCAACCACATCCGCCACTACCATGGAAACCTCCACGATCCTCTCCATTGCGATCTTCGCCTGTCTGCAGATCGGCATGTATGTCATCTGCCTTCTGAAAATCTCCGAAGTTGACCGCCAGCCGCTGGGCGCGCCCGGCAAGTTGCGCTTGGTGGAAAACGAGGAGAACCTTTTCGATGGTGGACTGTATCTCGGCATCGCGGGCACCGCCACCGCGCTGGTTCTCCAGGTGCTGCACTTTATCGACGCCAACTTGCTCGCGGCCTATTCCTCAAATCTTTTTGGCATTATCTGTGTCGCGCTCGTGAAGATTCGCCACGTTCGTCCCTACAAGCGAAAATTAATCCTTGAGTCAGTTCAGACCAAGACTGCTTAAGCAGCCGGTATCATGAACAAGACACTGCTATTGATCATGTGCGACTTCATGTTGCTCAATCTTCTGGCCCTCACGCGCTGGGAGAAGGCGGAGCCGCAGCACACCCAGTTGGAATCGGCCGCGCCGCGATCCGCGGCCAACGCTCCCGCCGTCAACGCCGACATGGTCGAGCTCATGCGGATTTCGCTCGAAGACGAGAAATCGTCGCGCGATAAGCTGGCGTCCCAGCTTTCGTCCACGCAAGGCACGCTGACTGAGAAGGAGAAGAATCTCCTGGCCTTGCAGCAGCAGAAAGGCCAGTTGGAAAATACGCTGACGGCTACGCAGGCGAGCACGAAAGAATTGGAGAAACGTTACACTGCCTCCGCGCAGGAAGCATCGATGTCCAAGGAGGAGCTCGCCAAATTGCAACGCGAGTTGGCGGAACGGAAAGCGGAAGCCGAGCGACAGAAAGCGGAACTCGCGCGCATGGAGCATCAAAATGCCGATGCACTGCAAAACATCCAGAATCTCAACGTCAAGGTGCGCGTGGCCGAACAGGAAAAGCTGATGCTCAACCAAAACCTGACTGAAGCCAAACAGCAGGTGGAAGTGGAACGTCTTGAACGTTTCCGGGTGCAGGAACAGACCACGCAGTTGACCCAGGGCGTCGGCCAGCTGGCGGAAAAATCAGGCGAACTCAGCAAGGAGATTCGCGAGAACCGTCCGATCAATCCCAATACCCTCTTCAACGAATTCCTGGCGAACCGCGTGCAGAGCAAGATGACGACCCGCCGTCCCGGTCTCTTCAGTCCGACCGTCAAGGACAAGGATGCGCAAACCGTGCTCGTGAGCGATGGAAACAAGATCTACGCGCTGATGCACATCAACGATACGCCTTTTGCGGTGAGCGAAGTCCCAACCGATTACGACCAGGTGAACGGCACGCTCAGCCACGGTTCGGCTAGCGCTCCGATTAACGAGCTGGAATTTCTGCGGCTCGATCCCCGGTTGTTGGTTGTGCCGGTGGATCAATCGCTGGCGGTGTTGCTTGGAGCGAAAATTTATCAGTTGGCGAAAGAGCCATTTAAATTTCCAGACGCGGTGCTGGTTCGCGCGGATGACGGCCGTTACGGTGAAACGCCATTTCGCATCGATGCGTCCAACACGAATTACGTAAAGCTCGATAACCGGATTGTGACCCGGCTCTTTGGCGAGATCGCACCGAAACGCGGGGACTTGGTATTCAGCAAGACGGGCGAGATTATTGGCATGATGGTCAATAACGACTTCTGCGCAATCCTCGGCGATTTCTCGGCGACTTATACGCTCAAAACGGGCGACAGTCCCGATCCAAAGACGAGCGTGGTTCTTTCCGACGTTTATACGCGGATCCAGCGCTTGCCGTTTAAATTTCAATAAGCGGGTATCGTTTGAGCTTCCGGGGCGGCGCGTGCGGAAGTCTCCCGCGTCGTCGCCATCGATGGTTTCGCCGGTGTTTACAGTCGAGCTTTCACCGGTCTGAATGGCCCCGTGCTGACGCATTTGCTCGATTCCCTCGGTCTTGCTCACCCGGTAACATACCTTGTGGTGTTCCTGGCGGTTTCGTTGCTGATCATGTGGCGGCTGGAGGCGATGCTCGATCACGGACTCGAAGGCACCGCGCTCGGCACCTTGGTGATGCCTTATTGCTCGGGTCTGGGTAATCTGATTTTTGTCGGCGTCATGCTCGCGCATCGGGGCGCGGCGAAGGAAGTCATGACCAATTGCCTCGTGAACAACGTCACGAACCTCACGCTGGTGCTGGGTCTTCCTGCGCTCTTTTGGGGACTCTCTGTGATCCCGCAATCGGCCAAGTCGGGTACGGGTGGTGGAAAAAAGCCGATCAAGCCGTCCAAATCCGCCAAGAATCGCGGCACCGAAAATCAAATTAATCGCTTGTCGCTTTTGCTCACGCTGGCGGCTGTTGTTTTCTTCACTGCCGCCGTTTGGGCGCTCGGCCGCGACGGAAAACTCGACCGCACTGATGGCCTTATTTTAGTAGGGCTTTTCCTGTTCTGGCAGTGCTTCCAAGTGTTCGACGTGCTCAAGCACAACGTCCGCCACCGCGTCGGTTTCAAACTGATGTTCTACGTCGATCTGTTGGTGGTGATGGCGTGTTCTTACCTGATGTACGAAACCATCGACTGGCTCGTCGCATGGTTATCGGCCCAAAAAAGCGGCTTTATCAGCGCCGGCAATCTCGGATGGTTGACTGGTTGGTTGATGGTACTGCCCAACGCCCTGCTGGCGTTCTACTGGGGCTGGAAACGCCGCGCTGACGTTGTGTACACGTCGCAAGTGGGCGACGGCCATATCTGCATTCCACTTTGTCTGGGACTGTACGCATTGGTGAAACCACTTCCAGTCACGGCATTTTTTCAGACAGGAATGCTGATTATATTTGGATCAGTACTTGTGCACGCCGTCTTTCTGTTGCTGACCGGCGGCCTTCCCCGCTGGGTGGGAGCATTGCTGACCGCCGCTTACGTCTGGTTTGTCTGGCAGGGCCTGCTTAACTGAGGTTATAAACTAGACTAGCAGCCTGTCGGACTTAGAAAATGAAGGCCATCTGGCACCACGTATTTGCCCGAAAAAATTTATTCGAAGGCGAATATTTATCTGTAGACGCCTTC
>JAYVMJ010000245.1:0-6530 GCA_043759025.1 Verrucomicrobiota bacterium
GTGTCACGATGGACGGACGGGTTATTCTATTTGCGACGGGGCTTTCGCTCCTGAGTGGAATTGTCTTCGGCTTGTTTCCAGCCATCCGCGCTGCGCGAGTCGATCTAATCCGTGCCCTAAGCGATGGGAGTTCGCGGTCTGGAATGGGTCGTCACATCCGGGGAATCTCCGGCGCACTTATTATCGCGGAAATCGCCCTGGCTTTTGTCTTACTCGGCAGCTGCGGATTGTTGACAAGGAGCTTTCTTAAGCTGCGCCAGATTGATCTCGGTTTTGATCCGAAAAATCTGGCGGAGACCTATCTGCCGTTCGGCAAAACCTTTTCTTCGGCGAGAGACTTTAGCCTTTATCTTCGGCAAATTACGGACCGAATCGCCGCTGTTCCCGGGGTGCAGAGTGTCGCTCTGACAAGTACCCCTCCGCTAACTTATCACGGCTGGGGTTTAGCCATGCCTTTTCAAATTGTCGGCCGAAATCCGACCAGCTCATCCTTGCCGCTTTCTTGCGGCTTCAAGGTGGTTTCACCATCGTATTTCCATACTCGCGGAATTAGACTGATTAAGGGCCGATTCCTGAGTGACCGCGTTGGGAATGGGAATCAGCCCGTCACGGTTATTAGTGAGTCGATGGCGCGCAAATATTTTCCGGACATAGACCCCGTTGGCGAACGTCTCTTGATTCATGAACTTGATTTTAGGTCTGCAATTCCAGGACGCGAAATCTCGTTCGAGATCGTGGGCGTGGTGGGGAATGAAAGAAACGACAGTCCGCACGGTGAGGGTTCCTCTGGAATTTACGTGAGTGGTGAGCAGAATCCATTGGCGTGGCAGTTTTTGGTGGTGCGCGGCAGTATCGCTGCGGATATGCTCGATCATTCGATGCGCCGCGCCCTCCGCGAGATCGATCCCGATCAAGTGATGGAAGGCCTGTTTACTTTTGAAAAAATCAGGGCGGATTACCTTGCGACTGACCGGCGCCGGTCGGGTCTTTTTGCAATTTTTGCAGGCGTTGCCCTTTTGCTGGCGGCGTTGGGCATCTATGGCGTGATCTCCTATTCTGTAGCGCAACGTACGCGCGAAATTGGAATCCGCTCCGCTTTGGGGGCAACCTCCATCGATACGCTCGGATTGGTCCTGCGTGGCGGAATTAAGCTGACCGTCATCGGCCTCGGCCTCGGATTTGTGGTTTCGCTCGGCTTTTTCAGGCTTCTCGATTCGATGCTGTCCGACATTGGGAAATACGACGTAGCCACACTTTTGGCTGTTGCAGTTGTTCTTCTCTGCACCGCGTTGCTCGCCTGCTTTATTCCGGCCCGACGGGCTACGAAAGTGAATCCGATTATCGCATTGCGCTGCGAATGAACCACCTTCTGCCGCTAGAGATTATCTGTACGGCCAAGATTCTTAACGCAGGTCAGCGTGCATTCTATCTCAGCGGATTTTGGGCCGGAATGTTTTCTTTCGGATAAGGCCTTCAGTTTTGAAGACAAGCTGCTGACCGTGTGATTGATCCAATAAAAAATCTGGTCTCAGTTGCCGCGCGGCGCGATGTCGCTGTGCATCGGGCTTGCGGGCAACTTGAAGCTTTCGGGGGAATCGGGATGCGCTGGGTCGAAGGTCGTGAAATCCGCCACGATTGATTTTGCGAGGGGCAGGTTGGCTTCCCGAAGGCCCTGCACGACGCATTTGGCGAGTTCGTAGGCCCCGTAATTATCATGATGCGTGAGGTCGTGACCGCCCGCGGAAAACGCTAGCGGAGATTCTTTTGGACCGAGGGCTTCGTAGAACGCCACGCTCATCCGGTCCAGATCGATGAGCGCCACTTTTTCATCGGCCGCCACCTCGCGGACCGCCTGCGGGTAGTCGCCGTGGGTGTTGCGAATTTTTCCGGCGGAGTCGAAGGTCCGCCGTTGCATCGGCGTAACCAAGACCGGGGTGACGCCACGCAAACGTGCCTCGGCAATGAAAACCTTGAGGTAGGCTTTGTAGGTCGTGTGGGCCTCGACGTAGGTCTGGGGCCAGTTCTTCTTTTCGTCGTTGTGACCGAATTGAATGAAGAGATAATCGCCGGCCTTCACCTGACTCAGTAATTTTGCGAGCCGAAGACCGGAGATAAATGATTTCATGGTCTCGCCCGATTCCGCGTGGTTGGCCACCGCGACGCCCGTCAGAAAACGCGGGAGCATCTGGCCCCAACTGGCGGCCGGCTCGTAACCTTGGTCGGTGACGGTCGAATCGCCGGCAAGGAAAACGGTGGGCACGTCCATGCGATCAATGCCTAGCGCCACGATCTTCGGCGACGCGCCGTTGAATTCCAGCGTCAGTTTGTCGTCCCAGCGCAGTAGGTTTTTTTCGCGATCATTGAGCGCAACCGCCGATCCGCCCGGGGCGTTTTTTTCCGGCGGCGGCACCTGGCTGTTGCGGACGTTGACGATGAAGTCCCTCGTGACGAATTCCCCGGCCTTTGTCGCCACGTGCTCGATCATCAACTGGCGCGTCTCCGCTTTGACCGTGTTGTCGGACGCGGATTGCCGGTCGCCGAAGGTGACGTGAACCCGATAGTTTCCCTCGGGTGCCACGACCGAATAGAAGAACGGCTTGCCGTCATCCGTGGGGCGGGTGCCAAGATCGAAGCCGTAGCCGCGCGCTTCCGAAAAATTATCGGCGGCGAGCACCAAGGTTGCGCGGGAGACTTCCGGCCGCGGAGTAAAAACAAATTTCCATGACGTCGCCGGGCTCGATCCGGCGAGGGCGCACGCCGACGATAGCGCAAACGTAATTGCGGCGGAAATTCGGGCAACGAGAGGAATCATTGGCGTTAACGGTTCACGGTTTGACGTCGGTCTCGAAGGGCGACGCTGGCAATCCGGCGCGATTAAATAAATTGCCCTTGGCGTCGTTAGCCCACGCGTAACGCACCGCAGTTGGATGCGCCACCGTCGGTGAGGAAACCACTACGGTATCCTTTTTGATCTCCGCGCGGGCCGGATGAAAAATTCCGTCAGCTCCGGCGATGGTGAATCCCGCGAGTGGGCCGTCTTTCGCGACCAGTCCGCCGCCGAGGTGAGTGAAGTCGAGGATGGCGCGATCAGACTTGGTTTTCAACCTGGCGAAAACGGGCCCGGAATATTCCACGGATTGGCCATAAGCGAGGGCCCGGGCCGCGAGCGCTAGTCGCGCCCCGACTGGTTGCTTGTGGGCGGGATGAATATTGTCGGCGTCGCCGCAATCGATCGTGACGACCATTGCGGTGTTTTTCGTCGCCTGCCAGGCGAGTAACTGGGCTTCGCGAATCTCCGGCGGCATTTCGTTGAACGGTGCGATTTGCACAAAGAGGAAGGGAAAGTCACCTTCGCCCCACTGCTTGCGCCAGTCGGCAATCAACGCTGGAAAGAGCGTGCGGTATTGATGCGCCCGATCGGCGTTCGCCTCGCCCTGATAGAAGGTGACGCCGCGGATCGCATACGGTTCGAGCGGCGCGATCATCGCGTTGTAGAGGATCGTGGGAACGCCGGCGCCTTGCGTGGCGTCCGTTGGCGGACGGTCTTTGTAGTCATTCGTCAGTGAGGTGGAGAAGCGACAGCGCCATGCGCCGGTGAGGGAAAGAGCGGCCCCCTTGCCATTGAGAGGCACCAACTCAAACGGAAGATCGGCATTCCAAATTCCGCCGTTTCCACCCGTGTCGAGCACCCGGACGGCGATCAAATTGCCTTTGGGGTGTAGCAGGGAACCGGGGACGTGGTAGACGCGGGGAGTATTCCACCCGGAAGTGGCGCCGACCTGAACGCCGTTCACCCACGTCGTGTCGATATCGTCGATCGCACTGAGTCGCAATTCGAGATCCGCTCCGGACCATCCGTCCGGAAGATCGAAGGGTTTTCGAAACCAGACGACACCGTCGAAGCCGGGGTGACCGGCGTTTTCCCAATAAGCCGGAAGGTTCATGCTTTCCCAGCCACTCGTGTCGACGTCGTCGCCATTCCAGGAGTGCGCGCCGCTGCCGGGATCATTCTTGCGAAACCATTGTTCGAGCTGCGCAAGGTAGTCGCGCTTGGCGCCGGCGGGATCGGCCGCGGCCCGGTCGAGTTGGGCGAAACTTTCCTTGAATTCAGGAAAACCCGCCAGACCCGCACGACTGGTCCACGCTTCGGCTGGAGTTCCGCCCCATGAACTGTGGATAATCCCGACGGGCACATTGAGCGCCTTTTGCAAATCGCGCGCGAAGAAGTATCCGACCGCCGTGAAATCGGCGGCGGTCGCGGGCGAGCACACCGTCCATTTTCCGTCCAACGTCGATTTGGGCGCGGGGGACAGTTGCTGCGTCACATAAAATTGGCGGATGAGCGGATGGTTGGCGACGGCGACTTCCTGTTCCCAATTTACGATCGGTTTCTGCGGCGGACGCGGGCCAAGCTGGCGTTCCATGTTCGACTGACCCCCGCAAATCCACACTTCGCCGACGAGGACATCGCCAATTTTAATGGGCGACCGAGTTGCGCTTCCCGTCACGGTAAATATCCGCCCGACGGCCGAGACCGGTAACGGATCGAGATCGACGCGCCATTTGCCGTCGCGCCCCGCGATCGTCGTTTTGGTGTGGGCAGCAAACTCCACGCTCACTTTCTCCCCTGCGTCCGCCGTGCCCCAGACGGGAATGAGTCGTGCTTGTTGCAACACCATGTGGTCGCCGAACGGGCTGGCCAGCTGGACCGCGGCGTTTGAAATTGCGGTCGTGGCGAAGAGTCCAAGCAGGCAGCGAATCGGCGATGATTTCATAAGGGAGGGCGATATTCGGTTAAGGGAATTTTAGTCCGGTGATCTTTAGGACGCAGGCAAAATCACTGGGTTTCCAAGGCGGGAGTGTGACGTGAAGTCCGCTCGCGTCACGGGTAAATTGAACCTTTTGCGGGCTGCCGAGCAAGGAGACTTGTGCGACTTGTCCGCTGATGGCAGACGCGCCCGCCGCCAGTGAAGTGATGGTGATTTTGCCGTCGGCCGGCCACGCGAAGAGCGTCGCGTACAAAATATAGCCGCGGTTTTCGCCGCGTTGAACGGTGAAGCGCATATCCGCGGGCGTGTACTCTTTGAGCATGCCGTTGATGATGCCGCGCTCCCCGGTGGGCGGCTCCTCGGTTGGGCCCTCGCCGAATTTGATCCATGGGCGGGAACCGTAGATTGCCTCGCCGTTTTTCTTCAACCAATCGCCCAGTTCCAGCAATCGCAGTTGTTGATCTTCTGGAATCGAGCCGTCGGCGCGGGGCGCGATGTTGAGGAGGTACGCGCCATTTTTGCTGACACAGTCAACGAGTTCGCGAATGAGCTCGCCGGCATTGCGGAGGACCAGTCCGTCGACGAAACCCCAACTGTTGTGGGCGATGGAGGTGTCGCACTCCCAGAATTGGCTGCTGATGCCCGGAGCGCGTCCCCGTTCGTAGTCGCGAATGCTGCCCGCGAGATAGGCGTCACGCTTGGTGACGATGGTGACTTCCTCGCCCCATTCGCGCGCCCGGTTGTAATAGTAGGCGGCGAAGCGGAGTTTGATGTCGTCGAGGGAGCGCGCGTTGACGCCATTGTCGAAATACACGAGCTGCGGATGGTATTTGTCGACGAGCTCTTGATTGCGGTGCAACCACTCGTCGAGGAACGCCTGGCTTTGCGGCGCGGAGCGTCCCTCGAAAATCTCGCCCGCCTGCGCGCGTTCCGCGGGTGATTGCGGCGGACCGTAGAACGCGGCATTCGCCGGATCGTAGAGATCGGTTTTCAAATCGGGGGCTGGATACATAAAACTCCAGTGCTCCATGCGATGCTCGGAAAGCCCGAAGATCAGGCCTTCTTGGCGGACGGCATGGGCGAGTTCGCCGATGAGATCGCGGTGCGGGCCCATGTTCTTCGCGTTCCACGGGGTGAGCGCGCTGTCGTACATCGCGAAGCCATCGTGATGTTCCGCCACAGGGACAACATAGCGCGCACCGGCGGCTTTGAACAATGTCGCCCACGCGACGGGATCGTAGCGCTCGGCTTTGAAAAGCGGAATGAAGTCCTTGTAACCGAATTTGTCCTGCGCGCCGAAGTGTTCGCGGTGCCATTTGATTACCGCTGGCGTGGCGTACATGTGGTGCGCATACCACTCGCTGCCATGTGCAGGAATCGAGTACAGGCCCCAGTGGATGAAAATCCCGAACTTGGCATCCTGCAGCCACCTGGGCGTGTGGTAGTTTTCCCGAATGGAATCCCAAGCGGGAGCGAACGGACCGGGTGGGATTGGGTTAGGCGGACCGCCGGAGGCAGCGTAAGGCGCGGGCGAAGTTTGCGATTGGGCGAAAGAGCCAGAAATGAAAGAAGCAAGCAGCGCGACGAGTATGACGGGGGTTTTCACAGGGACTTGGGTTGAGAGCGCTCCGAGCAGATCGGAGCGGGATCATTCACCTAAACAGGCACGGCCTTCCGCCGCAAAAACCGAAAGTACTGACAGTAAACAATCCGGGCCGCGAAGCGTCCGAACCGCGCCCCGGCGGATCACGAGGCGGCCGA
>JAYVMJ010000246.1:0-7345 GCA_043759025.1 Verrucomicrobiota bacterium
AACAGCGGCACGGAGGCCAACGAAGGCCTCATCAAGCTCGCGCGGCTTCACGGCATTCGCAAATCCGGCGAGGAAGGCAAATGCATCAAAATCCTTTGCGCGAAAAATGCGTTTCACGGCCGCACCTTCGGCGGCATGAGCGCGACCCCGCAGGAGAAAATCCGGAAAGGCTTCCGTCCGCTGGTGCCCGGTTTTGCTTTTGGTGAATTGAACAATTTGCAGAGTTTCGTCGACTTGGTCGACGATCAGACTGCGGCCATTTTTCTTGAGACGATTCAGGGCGAAGGCGGCGTTGTTCCGTGCACCGACGAATTTCTTTGGGGCGTCCGGCAACTCTGCGACAAACACAATCTGCTCCTGATGCTCGACGAGGTGCAGTGTGGCATTGGGCGGACCGGAACATTTTTCGCTTATCAGCATTCGGGCATCCGGGCCGACGCCATCGGCATGGCGAAAGGACTGGGTGGCGGTTATCCGATGGGCGCCATTTGGGCGGCTGAGAAGAATGCCGAGCTTTTCCAGCCGGGATCGCATGGTTCCACTTTTGGCGGCACCCCGCTCGCGTGTGCTGCGGCCCTCGCGGTGCTCGATGTGATGGAGCGGGAAAATCTGCTCAAGAAAGTTGAGGTCAACGGCGCCGCGTGGAAGACGCAGCTGGAAAAACTTTGGGTTGATTTTCCGAAACAAGTGAAAGCGATTTCCGGTCGAGGTTATATGATCGGCTTGGTTCTGCACAGCGAGCCGCCGCCGTTTGTCGCGGCTTTGCGCGATGAAGGCCTGCTCGCGGTCGCGGCCGGCGGCAATACCGTCCGCTTGCTGCCGCCCTTGATCGCGACTCCCGACCAACTTGACCGGGCGACCATGATTATCCGAACGGTGTTGAATCGGAACGTACCAGCCGCCGCCAGCTCGTAGGCGAGTTCACGCAGATTTCATCCGCGGTTCACGATGCCTTCATGCGGGACGGTTAGCGTGGGTGGATGCGATCGATTTACCGCGGGCTTTTCATGCTGGGATTATTTTGGGCGGCCGCGAATTCTGCCCATGCCTTCACGCGGGAAGTTTACGTCTGGCAGCGGCAATTCACTCCGGCGGTATATCAAGCGATGGAGGCGGTGCGCGATGAGGCGGACGGTTGTGCGGTCTTGGCCGCCGAGGTCAGTTGGGGAAAGTACGGCCCGCGGCTGTTTCGCTCGACGGTAAACTACTTGGCCCTGGCGGCCGCCGGGCGGCCGGTCGGGTTGGTTTTGCGGATTGGCCCTTACGCCGGACCATTTTCCGCCGATGACGCAACCGCGAGTTATTTGGCGGGTGTAGCGACCTCGGTGTTGCAGGCATGCCGAAGTTGCGGGCTTGAGCCTGCTGAGTTGCAGGTGGATTTCGACTGCGCGTCTTCAAAATTGGGCGGCTATCGACTCTGGCTTGACGCGCTTCGCAAAGCTGCGGGGGAAACCAAAACCACGTTTACGGCACTCCCGGATTGGCTGGCTCGAAAAGAATTTTCATCACTGGCCCACGCGGCGAATGGATTTGTCCTGCAGGTTCACTCGTTGGAAAAGCCGCGGGGGCCCGATGGCTTATTTCAATTGTGCGATCCTGAGCGCGCGTGGAAATGGATCGAACGGGCGGGGCGGGTGGGCGCGTCGTTTCGCGTGGCGTTGCCGACTTATGGTTATCGACTGGCGTTCGACGCGACGGGTAAATTCATCGCGCTGTCCGCTGAAGGCTCGTCGGTGGCTTGGCCGCCCGGATCGCAAATCCGGACGGTGAGATCCGATGTGGCCGCTGTTTCGGGTCTGGCGCGAAAGATTTCCGCTGGCAAACCGGTCGGATGCACCGGCGTCATTTGGTTTCGTCTGCCGGTGGCGGGCGACCGGTTGAATTGGAATATTACCACGCTCAAGGTCGTGTTGCGGGACAAAGTGCCGGTTTCGGTGCTTTCGGCAACGGTGGTGTGGTCGAAGGACGGACTGGCGGAATTGGTGCTCGTGAATCGCGGCGAGCAGGATGAACCGCTGCCCTTGAAAGTCACCGCCCGTTGGTGGGGTGATTTCGAGGCGATAACGGCGGACGGGTTGGGCTCTTACTTGATGTCCGCGGATGGGGCCGGAGAGGGGAGGTTGGTTTTGACTGCGCAACCCGCGGCGGACGGCGAGCGGATTGCGCCCGGTCGGAGTCGCCAGATCGGTTGGTTGTGTTTTCCCAATGAAATTCCCCTTGCTCTTCAAATCGTTGAGCGGCGTTAAACTCGTCGCGTTTGTCTTTATCGGTGCGAGGACCGCAATCGCTTGCGGTCCTGATTTTCCCAATCGCTATCTGGCGACGTCGGAGGCGGGCATGCTGGCGGCACCGGAAGGATTTTTCGCGGTCGAGATCGAACGACTGGTGCCCGCAGCTGTGAAGCGCAGTCACATCCCCGACGAGTCGCAGGTCGACACGCGGGAATCGGACGAACTGTATGCGGCACTGATTCACCGGGGTGAAAGCGAGGCGGGCGCACAAAAAATCACGCGTTCGTATCAAGCCTATCGCACGGCACAGCGGGCATACGTAAAAGCCCAGGCGACGATGGAAACGCGGCAATTCCCCGATGGATTACCGCTGGAGTTTGCGCATTACCTGGCTGGCACCCGAGCGTGGTATGAAAACGATGTGGCGACGGCGCGAAAGGAATGGAGCGCGGTGCTTGAGCTGCCGGAAGAAGCGCGGCACTACCGATCAACTTGGGCCGCCTATATGTTGGGCCGAAGCGGAGCGGACGATTGCACGCACGAGGAAGCGCAACGGTGGTTTGGCCGGACGCGGGAAATGGGGAAGGGCGGATTTGCGGACTCCACGAATTTGGTCGGAGCCAGTTTGGGGATCGAAGCGCGGTGGGCGTTGGACCGTCACGATTACGCGCAGGCGATCGATCTCTATCTGGATCAATACGCGACGGGCGACGAGGCGGCTTATGCGTCGTTGCGGATGGCCGCAGCGGCGGCGGCGGGAGGCGGGAATCGCGAAAAATCCGCGGTCGCTCGCGATGCGCGAGCCCGGGCCGTGCTGACGGCGTGGTTCCTTGCCCGTTTCAGTTCTGGCTACGACGCGGAGGCGGATCCACGGCTGCGCGGTTGGACCACCGCGCTTGTCGCGGCGAAGGTGAGCGATGTCGATCAGGCGGACCGGCTGGCGTGGCTGGCGTACGAAGCGGGAGATTTTGAATTGGCCAAAGAATGGGCGCGACTCGCAATCGATCGTTCGGCGGAAACGCATTGGATTCGTGCGAAGCTGGCTTTGCACGACAACCGGCTGTGCGATGGCGCGAAAGAGTTGGGCGTTGCCGCAGTGTCGCCCGATCTCGCACCGATCTACCGCTCAACGGTGCTGGGCGAACTGGGGCGGGTTCAATTGGCGTTGGATCGTCGCGAAGCGGCGCTGTCGGCGTGGCTGGAGGGCGCGCATTGGGAGGACGCGGCGTATGTGGCGGAACGGTTGCTGACGATCGATGAACTCAAGCTGTTCCTGGCGAACTATCAGTCGGCGGACTTGAAATCGTATGAACCCTATCTGGGCGAGGTGGTCACGCCGGAGACCTTCGCTTCCGGGCAATCTGCGCGGGCGGACGGCTGGGACGAGAGCGGGTCGTCGTTGCGGGTGAAATTGACTGGATTGTTGGCGCGTCGTTTGGTGCGAGCCGGACGGATACCGGAGGCCAACGGGTATTTTCCAGAAAAGGAGAAAGCGCTGCTCGCGCTTTACGCGAACGACGTTCGCGACGGTTTTAATTCCATTCTGCGTCCTAAAAAGCGGGCGGCGGCATTTTGGCGGGCGGCGAAGCTCGTCCGTGCGGAGGGCATGGCGTTCATGGGGACGGAGCTGGAGCCGGATTTTGGCATTTGGGACGGCGAGTTCGCCTTTGACCAAACGCAGGACCGGCTGAAGGAGAATGCCGGTCCCTTCTCGGCGACGAGAGAGGAGCGGGAACGACGGTCGAGCCTGCCAATTCCGGCCAAGCGGTTCAGCCATCGGTATCGGGCGGCGGACCTCGCTTGGTGGGCCGCCGCGCTGCTGCCAAACGGAGACGACGAAACGGCGACCATTCTTAATACCGCTGGCGGTTGGCTGAAGGCCCGTGATCCCGTCGAAGCCAACCGCTTCTATCAGGCGTTGGTGATTCGCTGTGGCCGAACGACCCTTGGAAAAGCGGCGGCGGACCTGCATTGGTTTCCTCCCGACCAGTAGGGTTTTTGGCCCAATCGGTCGGGGCCGCCGTAACGGAAAAGTTTCTGAAAATTGGCTTTTTTCCCTCGTCCGCGGCGGAGCGGCTGTTTATTGCTGACCCTTTCCATGAAGCACTTTCTCAAAGAGACAGACTTCACCCGGCAAGAGGCGGGCGAAGTATTCGCGCAGGCACGGGAGCTCAAGCAACAGCGCGGCCGCAAGCCTTCCGCGGTACTGGCTCAACAAACGTGGGCGATGATCTTTTCCAAATCGAGTACCCGCACGCGCGTCTCGTTTGAGGTCGGCATTCATGAGCTGGGGGGGAACCCGCTGTTCTTGAACAAGAATGATATTCAACTCGGGCGCGGAGAAACGATCGAGGATACGGCCCGGGTTTTGTCGCGGTTTGTCCATGGCTTGGTCATTCGCACTTTTGAACATAGCGAGGTTGAGCGCTTGGCGGCGGTGGCCTCGGTTCCGGTGATCAATGCGCTGACGGATTTTCTGCATCCGTGCCAGATCTACACTGACGCGTTCACGGCGGCGGAACGCTGGGTGGGGGCAGACGGCGATTTACTTGACTCGCTCAAAGGCAGGAAAATCGCGTTTCTGGGAGACACCGCATGCAACATGGCGAATTCGTGGATTTTAGGGGCGGGTCTTTTCGGAATGAAAATTTCGCTGGCTGGCCCGGAAGGTTTTGCTCCCGGAGCCGAGATTGATGCGCTGCTGGCGAAGGAAGGCTTTGCCGGCGGTTACCGCTTTACACACGACCCGTTCGAGGCGGTAAAGGATGCGGACATCGTCTATACCGATGTGTGGGTGAGCATGGGCAAGGAGGAGGAGAGCAAGGAACGGATCCAATTGATGGCGCCCTATTCGGTCACCGGAAAAGTATTTGCCGCGGCGAAATCGGATGCGCTCTTCATGCATTGCCTCCCGGCGCACGCGGGCGAGGAAGTCGCGCCGGAAGTGCTCGATCATCCGCGATGCGTGATTTTCGACGAGGCCGAAAATCGTCTGCACGTGCAGAAGGCGATCATGGCGAAACTGGCGGCGAGTCGGCGCGCGTGAAGCGACTGGCCGTCTCGGCGGCTCAGTCTTGCAAAATATAAATCACGCCGCCGGGGCGCGTGCGGAAATGCCCCGTGCTCAGATCTCCGTCGTCAATCTTTTTATCGATTTCAATTAATTGCTCAGTGGAGATTGTTGGCCCTTGGACGGAGATACCGGCGGTGATGCCGAAGACATTCATATCCCAGTCCCACTTGCCGCCGATCGGGGAATCGGGGTCGAATCCCGGTTTCAAATAAGCGGCCAATTCAGGAGGAATGGCGGAAGAGCCGTCCGGCGGCCATCCACCGTTTTCCATGGCGTAGGTATCCGCGGCCTCCCGCACGATCCGCAGGTCATTGAGAAAACGACTGGTGATCGCGGCTTGGTGCACCCGCTGCGCAGCCGGGATCGCGAGCGCCGCCAGCAAGCCGATAATTACGACGACGACCATGATTTCAACCAGTGTGAATGCATGGTTGCCGAATGAACTGCGCGACCCTGTTGCAGCTAGCTTCATATCCTTGGGAGATCCAGACAGCAGACGCCACAAACACAACTTTGCGGGGGTTAATCTGCGGTAAATCGCGGATTTTTACTTTGCGCGGGAGGGCCGATTATCAAGACTCGGCCAAACCATGAAGATCGTACTCGCATACTCGGGAGGCCTCGACACCTCCGTCATTGTCAAATGGCTGAAGGAAACCTACGACGCTGAGATCGTCACTTTCGCCGCCGATGTTGGCCAGGAAGAGGAGCTGAAAGGCCTGGAAAAAAAGGCGAAGAAAACGGGCGCCTCCAAGCACTACACCTTGGATTTGGTGGAGGAATTCGCGCGCGACTACATCTACCCGATGATCCGCGCCAACGCGATTTACGAAGGGCAATATTATCTGGGGACCTCGATCGCCCGTCCGCTCATCGCGAAGGCGCAGATCGATATCGCGAAGAAAGAAAACGCGGACACGGTCGCGCACGGGGCCACGGGAAAAGGAAATGATCAATGCCGGTTTGAGCTCACCTACATGGCGCTCGCGCCGAATCTTCAGATTATCGCGCCGTGGAAAATCGAGGCCTACCGCGAGCAGTTTCCGGGACGCGCGGAGATGATCGCCTATTGTGCGGAGCACAATATCCCCGTCGAGGCTTCGTTGAAGAAGCCTTATTCGATGGACCGCAATCTCCTCCATATCTCCTACGAGGCCGGTATTCTGGAAGATCCGTGGTTCGATCCGACCACCGAGGCGAACAAGGGGATGTTCAAGCTCTCGGTTTCGCCGGAAGATGCGCCGAATAAACCCGAGTACGTCGAACTGGATTTCGTGCAGGGCGACTGCGTGGCGGTGAACGGAAAAAAGCTTACGCCGGGTAATGTGCTGAAGGCGCTGAATAAACTCGGCGGCAAGCACGGCATCGGGCGCGTTGATCTGGTCGAGAATCGTTTCGTGGGCATGAAGTCCCGCGGCGTTTATGAAACACCGGGTGGCACGATTCTCATGCAGGCGCATCGCCAAGTGGAGTCGCTCACCCTCGATCGCGAGGTGCTGCATCTGCGTGACGGTTTCATTCCGAAATACGCCGAGCTCGTTTACAACGGCTTCTGGTTCGCGCCAGAACGTGAGATGCTCCAAGCGATGATCGACGAGAGCCAGAAATTTGTCACCGGCACCGTTCGGCTCAAGCTCTACAAAGGCAATATCATCACTTGCGGGCGCAAATCAAAGTACTCCCTCTACGACGACAAGATCGCGTCGATGGAAGGGGTGAAGAGTTGGTACAACCAAAGCGACGCGACTGGTTTTATCCGGCTCAATGGCCTGCGCCTTCGTGCGCGCAATCTCGCGCAGGGCGGCCCGAAGGTTTAAGACCTTTTGAAGTTAAACAAAGAAGAAGCCGACCTTTGCGGGTCGGCTTCTTTTTTGGGATATCGAATACCTTTTCAGAATGGCTTGGAATGTTTGATTGGAGCCACGGCGACCTCGCCGTGGTTCTGGCACCCATCGCAGCGGGGTCGCTGCGGCTCGTGCGTTATCACATACATGAACTCAACACGTGAAAGTCGTCGTTCGGTGGAGATATGGCCACCGGG